>CAMFSS010000012.1 GCA_945983195.1 uncultured Prevotellaceae bacterium
GGTACACGTCGATGCGGTTGTCGTCGCGGGCTGCAACAAGCAGGTAGCGGTCGCACGGCGTGATGAAGAAGTTGCGCGGGTGCTTGCCTGTGGGCACATATTCCACATTCTCCAGCCGTCCGTCGGCACCTATGGCGTAGACGCGGATTCCGTCGCCTTCGCGGCGGTTGGAGGCATAGAGGAAGCGTCCGTCGCGGCTCACGTGCAGGTCGCCCGATGCACGCACACGCAGCGTGTCGCACACGATTGTCTGCTTCACCGCAAGGCTGTTGCCATCGAAGTCGATTGCTGCCACGTCGCCGCTCAGCTCACCAATCACATAGCAGTGGCGGCCGTCGGGGGTGAAATCAATGTGCCGCGGTCCGAATCCGGGCGACAGAGCAAGAGTGTCGGCAAGTGCTATGCCCTGCTCCCCGATAGAATAGCGATAGATGCGGTCGGTGCCGAGGTCGGAAACAAGAAGATGCCTGTGGTCGGGCGATACGCGCGTGCAGTGTATGTGCGGTGCTGCCTGGCGCAGCGTGTCGGGACCCGAACCGCTGAACTGCTCGCAGCGCGTGCGCATTCCAATCGCACCATCGGGCGTGATGCTGAATACCGACATCGAACCGCCGCTGTAGTCGGCAGTAACCACCTCTTTGCCTGCAACGGCAATGTAGCAGGGGTCGGCGCCTACGCTGTCGAGCCGCTCAATGTTGCCGAAATGCCCCGAAGCAGGGTCGTAGCCGACGGTGTATACGCATGAGCGGTTGCCGCTTTCACCCACGGCATACACATGCTTGCCGTCGGGAGCAAGAGCCACATACGAAGGATTCTCGGCTTCAACCGAGTCGATAACCCACATTGAGCCGTCGGCAGAGCTGAAGCGCACCGAGTAGATGCCGTGGCTGCCGTTGTCGGTGTAGGTGCCGCACAGCAGGATATAGTCGGCAGGCGATGTGCCGCACGAAGCGGCAGCACCTGCCATCAGTGCTGAAATCATAAATCGTGATATGAATTTGTGTGACATAAAAAAATCTATTAGTGGGTTTACGTTAATCTTAGTGTTATGCAAATCGGTGCAATTTGGTCTTTGGCGATGCGAATAGTCACTTGCGCCAATTCAGCTGCAAAAATACGCAAAATCCGATTATTCGCCACAGTTTTAATGATAGAAATGAAAAGGAAGATTAGGCATGATATAAAAATAATTGCGGTCAACGAATCCGACTCCCGTCGCATACGATGACCGCCAATAACCCAAAAAACTATAAAAAACCTATTGTTTACCCTTTATGAAGAAAATCATTACTATCATTACTGATGCAAAATTACTATGATTTTTTTTGACATATCGGTGAAATTCGTTCAGAAAATAAGTAAATTTGTTCAATTTTTATTGGTGTGTGTACATTTGTTTCACAAAATGTAAAAATTTCTTCAAATGGCACAAAAAAATTTATAGTCGTAAACCGAAAGGCACTTTTTGCGTCTAACAAAATGAACATAAAAAACTACACGAAGATATGAAACTTGATTCATTCAGAACGTTATTTGCACGCCACGGAATGAGAGTTATGGTAGTGGTGGCGGTTGCCTCTGTGGCTGTTTTCGGTGCGCCGAGAGCTGCTGCGGCTGAGTTTGCCAACGAGGATCTGAACTATGAGATAGTGTATCACTGGGGCTTGATTTGGAAGCATGCCGCATCGGCTACGCTGAGCCTTCGCAACGATGGCGATGTGTATCGCACTTCGCTCACTGCACGCACAGTGTCGTGGGCCGACAACGTATACCGCGTGCGCGACACACTGCGCTGCACCATTGCCAAGGAGGGGCTTCGTCCGTTGCACTATCTGAGGTTGTCGCATGAAGGGAAGCATGATGAAACCGATGAGGTGAACTACACCTATAAGGGCTACACCACGATAGGTCAATGCACGCGCAAGAAGGCAGGGAAGCCGGCGCAGACACTCGAACTTCAAACGCAGGGCACTGCCTACGACATTCTCAGTGTTTTCTATTTTCTGCGCAAGCTCAATTTTGCCGGTATGCGTGAAAGCACAGTCTACACGTCGACGGTTTTCTCGGGCAAGAAGAAGGAGAAAGTGAGCGTGAAGCTTGTGGGCGTTGAGAACGTGGAGCTGCGCGACAAGAGCAAGCACCGCGCCTATCATGTGAAGTTCACTTTCACCCAAGATGGCGCAACAAAATCGTTGGACGACATTGACACATGGATTTCGACCGACAACAGCCGCATTCCGCTGATGGTGCGCGGACGGCTGCCGATCGGTGAAATAAGGGTGTACTACAAACCCAAGAAAGCTACAAAATGAGAGTGAGCCGGCGGCATTGCCGCTAATAGTTGCCCAGGGTCTTGCGCAGCTCGTCGAGGAGCTGCGCTTTTAGTTCGGGGGGCTTCACCACTGTGATGCTTGACCCCATCGAGAGCAGCTCCTTGATGAAGTCGAAAGTGAGGTAGAGGTGGTAGCTGAAAAGCGAGTAGTCGTCGTGAATGGCGGTTTCGCGCTGCGAGTGGTGCAACGGGAGCGCACGCAGATACTTTGCATGGTTGGCATTGGCACGCAAAACCACGTCTTTCGCCACGCCGCGGCTTGTCATGATTCCGAAATTGTCGTGGAAGAAACCGGCTGCATCGAATCCTTCGGGCATCGAAAATTCTTCGCTGCGAATCACCGCATCAGCCATTCGGTCGAGTGAATAGGTCTTGATTTTGCGGTCTTTCACGTTGTAGCCAACGACGTACCACAGTTGCTTGAAAAGTCGCACGAAATAAGGCTCAATCACCACTCCGGGTGTGGGATTCACGCGCGTGTAGGGGTGGTAGGTGAATTGCACCCGGCGGTTCTGCTTCAGAGCCTGCATCATCACCGGCAGATTGGTGCGCGAACTGGGCACATCTTCAAGCACTATGCGGTCGGCAACGGAGCCGGCATCACTCAGCATACCCGTCATTGAGGCTGTGTCGAGGAGCATGTTTCGCATCTTGTCGGCCTGCTCGCCGGTGCTCTTGATGAAATATTCGTAGGTCGAAGTGTCGCAGCCTATCTCCACATTGAACACATCGGCAATTCCTTCACGATAGTTGTAGAAAGTGCGCCGTGCAAGCGGCTCGCCGTCGGCTACGTCCGACTCTTCCCACAGCCGCGACAGCTCGCTGCGAGAGATGCGTCCGTAGCGTTGCACGGTGTCGATAATCCAGATGTATTTGTTAATCAGTCCGCGTCCCATTGCTTTTGTTATTGGTGTTGGTTGAGATATTGACGGGCAAGTCGCAGGCGAGAGCCGGGTTTGCCATTAATTGCGCTTCTTGACCGAAAGGAGAATCAGACCGAGCACAGTGACGGCGGCATTGAGCAGCAGCAGCTCGAAGCTCATCACATAGCCGAAGCTCTGGAGCAGCCAACGCTGAACGAAGAAGCAAATCACCGGGGCTGCGATGCACACGGCAGGAACCCACTTGTCGCGCACGGCGGTGCGGCAGGCAAGACCGAATGCAAACAGACCGAGAATCGGGCCGTAGGTGTAGCTTGCAATGGCGTAGACGGCACTTATTGCGTCGCTGTTGCTGATGAGGTAGAACACCACAATCACAAGTCCCATGATTGCCGACATTGCCACATGCACCACATTGCGCGTGCGTGTGAGCTGTGCATCGTCCTGCTTCTCATGTGCCTTGAGCACGTCGACGGTGAATGATGTGGTGAGCGAAGTGAGAGCCGAGCCGGCAGCCGAATAAGATGCCGAAATCAAGCCGAGAATAAAGAGAATGCCCACAATTATTGGCATTCCGGCACTCGATGCCACAAGTCCGAAAAGTTCATCGGTCTTTTCAGGAATCTCAATTCCCGGAGTGGCACGCACGTAGAGAACGAGCAGTGTGCCGAGCACAAGGAACAGTGCTATTACGAAGAATTGCGATATGGAGCTTACGATCATGTTCTTCTGCGACTCCTTGAAGTTCTTGCAGGCAAGATTGCGCTGCATCATGTCCTGGTCGAGTCCGGTCATGGCTATCACCATGAAGATTCCGGCGAGGAATTGCTTCCAGAAGTAGGTGCCCTCCTTAGGATTGTCGAAGAAGAACACACGAGAGGTGTCGTCGGTGGCTACGGCACTGACCAGAGCACCGAAGTCGAAGCCCAGTCCCTTGGCGATGAACACTATGCTTAGCACCACCGATAGCACAAGGCAGAACGACTTGAGTGTGTCGGTCCAGATAACCGTCTGCACGCCGCCCTGCTTCGTGTAGAGCCAGATGAGTGCAATTGTGAGAATCACGTTGACCACAAATGGTATGCCGAGCGGAGCAAACACCAGGCTCTGGAGCACCACGCACACCACATAGAAGCGCACTGCCGCACCGAGCATCTTCGATACGAAGAAAAACCACGCTCCGCTCTTGTAGGTCAGTGCACCGAAGCGTTGCTCAAGATAGCCGTAGATGGATATGAGGTTGCGCTTGTAGAACATAGGCACAAGCAGATAGGCAATCACGAAATAGCCCACTATGAAGCCTATGCACATTTGCAGATAGGAGAAGCTCTTGCCCACTACCATGCCGGGCACTGAGATGAACGTAACGCCCGATATGGCGGCACCCATTGTGGCAAACGCCACGATGTACCACGGCATCTGCCTGTTGCCGGTGAAGAAACTCGCATTGTCGCTTTTGCGTCCTGCAAGGTAGGACACAAGGAAAAGAAGAATGAAATAGCCGACTATCGTAGCCAGCACTGTCCAAGCTGTCATAGTTTTTTCTATTCTGTTTTTTTGTTGATATTCAAAAATATGTTGTTATTCCACTGTAAATAAATGCTTTAGGCGTAAAAACGGGGCGATTTTACTCGTCGTAGAGCAAATATTTGCGGCGTTGATTGGTAAATGTCTTGACATCGTCGCTCCAGGTGGCTTTAATTTCGTCGGCACTGCGCCCCTGCTCAATCATGGTGCGAATGTCGCCCCGACCGATAAGTTTCTCGAAGAACTGTGTGAAAAACTTGTCGCCCATATCCACGCCACGGTAGGCATCGATGAGATACTCCAGGTTGATGCCTGCGGCAATCACCTTTTCGTCGTCGAGCGACGAAAGATCGCGACCGTAGCACTCCACATTGAGTTGTGGAGGATTCTTTGCTCCCGGCACGCTGCGCGGAATGAAGGAGAATTTGTAGCCCTTCGACTTGAGTGCCGGATGGCCATAGATTTCAAAAGGCTTGTCGGTGCCGCGCCCGAGGCTCACCGGTGTTGCCTCGAAGTAGCAAGTCGACGGATAGAGATAAATGGCGTGCATGGTGCGATGATTGGGCGACGGAGCAATCGGGTGGCGCTAGCGCGTCTGGTGAGTGTAGTTTTCGCAAGCAACCACTTTCAGCCGCTTTCCGAGCGGCTTGCCCTCCTTGAGCCACCCTTCGCCATCAGCCATCAGGGCAAGTTCGCCGAGCGTCATGCCGTGTACTACCGGAATAGGCAGGCGACCTACGCCCGACTTGTATTTCATATCGAGAATGGGTCCGTCGACGTACATGCCGTTGGGGTTGGGTCGGTCGAGCACCAGCACCTCCTTGCCATAGACGAGGGCTGCGTCCATGAGGTTAATCATAGTCACATAATAGGTGTAGTAGCGCAGACCTACGTCCTGAATGTCGATTACGATGACATCGAATTTTGCCATCGTCTCGGCACTGGGCATAGGTGATTTTCCGTCGTAGAGTGATGCAATTGGTATTCCCGTCTTTGAGTCGACACCGCTTTTCACCTTTTCGCCGGCATCGGCATCGCCGCGAAAGCCGTGTTCGGGCGAGAAAATGGTGGTTACGTCAACTCCCTGCTCAAGCATAAGGTCGAGAGTGTGCTTGTTGCCCACCATTCCGGTGTGGTTGCTCATAATTGCTACGCGCTTGCCCTTTAGGAATGGAATATATTCGGCAGTGCGTGCTGCGCCCACCGTCACTTCGGCAGCGCATTTTGAAGTCGTGCCGCTGCTTTTGCAGCCGGTGCATTTATCGTTATGGCAGCAGCCATCGGTCTTGCCGCTATCGGCACGGGCAATGCATTGTGTGGTGAGTGCCAGCACTGCAATGGCAGCGAGTCGCAGAAAAAACTTGTTGTGCATCATCATCATTGTTGTTTTATTAGATTGTACCAAGATTCCCGGATTAGTGGGGGATTATCGTTGCAAAAATACAAAAAGAAGCTGATAACCTTAATATTTTATTACATAATTTCATCGGAGTGTGCAAAAAAAGTCAGGGCGACAGGCACAATTACGTTGTCGGCAACATTCTCCGATGAAAGAATGATATTGCACTGCTTCTGCTCACTGTTGCCGACACCTTCGGTGCTAAGCGAGAAGGAGATTGCTGACTCTTCACCATCTATGCGTATGGTTCCTACGTTTCCTACGCGTGGATTTCAATTTTCACGCCGGCTTTATCGTTGGTTTTAGAAAATTTTGTGTAATTTTGTGGGTCATAACGTACATAATGATGTCGAATATAACCTACAACGCAATTGGCATTGATGTGCCCGACTTCAATCAGGAGGCTGTGAGCCGCTGGATTGAGGCTGTTGCCCGCACCCACGGCAAGTCGGTGGGCGCACTTGCGTATATATTCTGCAACGACGAAAAAATCATTGAGGTGAACCGCGAATTTCTGCATCACGACTACTACACCGATATCATCACTTTCGACTATTCCAACAGCCGCCGAATTGCCGGAGATATGTTCATATCGCTCGACACGGTGCGCTCGAATGCCGAAATGCTCGGCAAGAGCTATAGTGAGGAGCTGATGCGTGTGGTGATTCACGGAGTGCTGCACCTTGTGGGCATCAACGACAAGGGACCAGGCGAGCGCGAAATCATGGAACACCATGAGGACGAGGCTCTCGCCTTGCTGCACGACTTCGATATTTACATTTCCTGAAAACCGCTCTCCCTTGCTACAATAACGCTACGATTATGAGATTCAACTACGATGTGATAGTGATTGGTGCCGGTCATGCCGGTTGTGAGGCTGCCTGCGCCGCTGCCCGTCTGGGCTCGGCTACGCTGCTCATAACCATGGACATGAACAAGATTGCGCAGATGAGCTGCAATCCTGCTGTGGGCGGCATCGCAAAGGGTCAGATTGTGAGGGAAATCGACGCCTTGGGCGGACAGATGGGTATTGTCACCGACAGGGCTTCAATTCAATTCCGCATGCTCAACCGCTCAAAAGGTCCGGCAATGTGGAGTCCTCGTGCGCAAGCCGACCGTATGCGCTTCATGGAGGAGTGGCGCAAGGTTATTGAGAACACTCCAAACCTCTATATGTGGCAGGACAGTGCCACCGGATTTACCGTCGACGACGGTGCAGTGACCGGTGTAACCACTGCCATGGGCGTGACGTTTACCGCCAAGGCTGTGGTGCTCACTGCCGGTACTTTCCTCAATGGACTGATGCACATTGGGCGTGTGCAGATAGGCGGCGGCCGTGTGTCGGAACCTGCCGCTCACGGCATAACCGAGCAGCTAAAGGCTATGGGATTTACTACCGACCGCATGAAGACCGGCACTCCCGTGCGCCTCGATGCACGCACAATCGACTTTACCAAAGCTACGATACAGCATGGCGACGACGATTTCCACGGTTTTTCCTATCTGCCCGGCGTGAAGCGTGTGCTAAAGCAACGCCCGTGCTGGATTATCAGCACCAATCGCGAAGTGCACGACATTCTGCGTGCCGGGCTGCCCGATTCGCCGCTCTACAACGGACAGATTCGCAGCATCGGCCCGCGCTACTGCCCGAGCATCGAGACCAAAATTGTGACTTTTGCCGACAAAGACGAGCATCAGCTCTTCCTTGAGCCGGAAGGTGAAACCACGAATGAGTTCTATCTGAACGGATTCTCTTCGTCGCTTCCCATTGATGTGCAATTTGAGGCTCTGCGGCGCATCCCCGCACTGCGTGATGTGCAGATCTACCGCCCCGGATATGCAATAGAATACGACTTTTTCGACCCCACACAGCTCAGCCATACGCTCGAAACAAAGCGTGTGCGCAATCTTTTCTTCGCCGGACAGGTGAATGGCACCACTGGCTACGAAGAGGCGGCAGGACAGGGCTTGGTGGCTGGAATCAACGCTCACCTGAAGTGCGTGGGCGGCGAGCCGTTCACGCTGGGGCGCAATGAGGCTTACATAGGTGTGCTGATTGACGACCTTGTGACAAAGGGTGTAGATGAGCCTTACCGCATGTTCACATCGCGTGCCGAATACCGCATATTGCTACGTCAGGACGATGCCGATATGCGTCTCACTGAGCGTGCCTATCGTTTGGGACTTGCCACAGAGGAACGCTATCGGGCGATGTGCTCGAAGCGCGAAAAACGCGATGAAATCGTCGATTTCGTGCGTAAATTCTCGGTGAAGACGGCTATTATCAATCCGCGAATCCATGAGATTGGCATAGAGCCGCTCAAGCAGGGCGTAAAGTTGCGCGATCTTGTGCTGCGTCCGCAGCTCGACCTCACCAAACTTGCCACTGTGATTGCGCCTCTCCGCGAATTAATCGAGGAAATCGACTCGGAGCGACGCGATGAAATCGTGGAAGCAGCCGAAATTCTCATCAAGTATGAGGGCTACATTGAGCGCGAGCGCGTGATTGCCGACAAAATATCACGCCTCGAAAGCATCAGAATAAAGGGAAAATTCGATTATAGCACGTTGCATGCGCTCTCAACCGAGGCGCGCCAAAAGCTGCAACGTATCGACCCCGACACCATTGCCCAGGCTTCGAGAATCCCAGGCATATCGCCAAGCGATATCAATATTCTGCTTCTTTTGCTCGGCAGGTAGCTGATTTTCTCGATGAAATGGAGTGAGTTGGCTGTGTTTCACGTGAAACAATTGAATCTAATGGGTCTAATAGGTCCAATTAGTCTAATTAGTCGAATTAGTCTTATAAAAGAGAATTAAATTTTAGAAACAAAAATATCAGATTATGGAATTAGAGAAAGAAAACTTGCTTAAGAGCGTCATTCGCGACATTCCCGATTTCCCGGTTAAGGGAATCCTTTTTCGCGACCTTACCACAGCTTTCAAGAACCCGGAGGCTCTGCACATCATGTGCGAGGAGCTGAAGAAGATTTATGCCGATAAAGGCGTTACGAAGGTGGTGGGAATTGAATCGCGCGGTTTCATTGCCGGCGCAATTCTTGCACACGACCTGAACGCCGGATTTGTGCCTGTGCGCAAGCCCGGAAAGCTACCTGCCGACACCATCAAGCAGTCGTACACCAAGGAGTATGGAGTTGACACCATCGAGATTCACAGCGATGCAATCGACGAAAACGACATCGTGGTGCTTCACGACGACCTTCTTGCCACCGGTGGAACTATGGCTGCCGCCTACGAACTGGTGAAAAGCATGAATCCCAAGAAAATCTACATCAATTTCCTTGTGGAGCTTTCGGAACTCAATGGACGTGCCGCTTTCCCTGCCGACGTTGAAGTGACTTCACTCGTCACCTATTAAGCGCACGCTTTTCTGCTGTTAAGTTAAGAGATTGGTCTATTGTCGGACGGGTCGGGCTTGTCAGGCGAGTCCTGCCCGTCCGACCGTTATAAACACTCCTACCCCACTAAAAAACTTCGATGAATACACGAGAAGACTTGAAAGAGAAAGTGGCTATGCTCCCCGATTCCCCCGGCGTGTACCTCTATTACGATAAAGAAGGTACGGTCATCTATGTGGGAAAGGCGAAGAATCTGCACCGCAGGGTGAGCAGCTACTTCAACCGTGTTCACTCTGTGGCACGCACCAATGTGCTTGTACGCAATATCTGCGACCTGCGCTACACTGTGGTGGGGAGCGAGGAGGATGCCCTGCACCTTGAGAACAGCCTCATAAAGCAGTATAAGCCGCGCTACAATGTGCTGCTGAAGGACGACAAGTCGTATCCCTGGATTTGCGTCACCAAGGAGCCTTATCCGCGCGTTTTCCTTACACGCAAGACTCCCGACCGTGGCGGAAAATACTATGGCCCCTACTCCAATGTGCAGATGGCGCGCACGGTGCTCGAACTTCTCCGCGAAATATATCCTATCCGCACTTGTGCACACGTAATCACCGATGAAACCGTGGCGCGAGGCCGCAACCGCATCTGTTTGCAATATCACATCAAGAATTGCCTCGGCTGCTGCGAGGGGCGTATCTCCAAGGAGGATTATGCCAAATTCATCGATGAAATCAGGCAAATCCTCAATGGCGACATCCAGCAGTTATGCGACTACCTCAAAGATGAAATGAACCGGCTCGCTGCCGAGCTGCGCTTTGAGGAGGCACAGGCGGTGAAGGAGAAGTATCTGCTTGTGGAAAAATACAAGGCAAAATCAATTATAGTGAGTGCACAGATTCACGACCTCGATGTGTATTCGGTTGCAAGCGACGACGACAGCTACTATGTGAACCATCTTCACATCAACAAGGGCGCAATTGTGCAGTGTCTCACTCTGGAATATCGCAGAAAGCTCGATGAAACCGTGGAGGAGGTGCTGTCGCTTGCCATAGCTGAAATTAACAATAAGTTTGCCCGCCGCGTTAAGGAGATTGTGGTGCCCGTCATGCCCGACTCCGACTTCGAAGGTGTGACTTTCACCGTACCTCAGCGTGGCGACAAGAGCAAGCTCCTCGACATATCGCTCAGGAATGCCAAGCAGTTTATGCTCGACAAGCTGAAGCATGCAGAGAAGCTCAATCCTGAGCAGCGTGTGATGCGCACTCTCACCACTATGCAGCGCGATTTCCGCCTCAAGGAGCTTCCACGGCACATTGAGTGCTTCGACAACTCCAATATTCAGGGCACAAACCCTGTGGCTTCGTGCGTGGTGTTCAAGAATGCCAGGCCTTCAAAGCGCGACTATCGGCACTTCAACATCAAGACGGTAGTTGGCCCTGATGATTTTGCTTCGATGAAAGAGGTGCTCACTCGCCGCTACACGCGTCTGATGAACGAGGGCGAGCCTCTGCCCCAGCTCGTGATTGTAGATGGTGGAAAGGGGCAGCTAAGTGCGGCGGTGGAGGCGTTCGACGAAATTGGTGTCCGTGGAAAAATAGCTCTCGTAGGCATTGCAAAGCGACTGGAGGAAATTTATTTTCCGGGCGATTCAGTTCCACTCTATATCGACAAGAACAGCGAGTCGCTTCGCGTTGTGCAGCATCTGCGCGACGAGGCACACCGCTTCGGCATCACTCACCACCGCAACCGCCGCAGCAAAGGGCAAACGCACTCTTTGCTCGATGACATAAAAGGCATAGGCAGTGTTTCACGTGAAACACTGCTGCGGCATTTCCGTAGCTTAAAGCGCGTTAAGGACGCATCCATCGAGGAAATTGCCAATGTGATGGGTCCGGCAAAAGCCCGGTTAATCTACGATGCTTTGCATGCAGATTCCTCGATGGATTCGTCGGCAGATAACGGTTTCATCGAATAATTTCAACTTATAAAATAATAGGATTAATCAATGAAAATAGTAATTCAGCGCGTCGGCCATGCCTCAGTGAGTGTTGGCGGCGAATTAATCAGCAAAATCGGTCACGGACTGATGATTCTTGTGGGTGTTGTCGAGAGTGACACTCGCGAAGATATGGAATGGCTTGCCCAGAAAGCTGCCAATATGCGCATTTTCGACGATGAACAGGGTGTTATGAACCGCTCGGTTATCGACGTTGACGGTGAGATTCTCGCCGTAAGCCAGTTTACACTTGCAGCTTCAACCAAGAAGGGCAACCGCCCCAGCTACATTCATGCAGCCGGGCACGAACTCGCCGTGCCGCTCTATGATGCCTTTTGCGACCGCATAGCCGAACTCACCGGCAAGCCCACTATGAAAGGCATATTCGGTGCCAATATGCAGGTGGAGCTAATCAACGACGGTCCGGTCACAATTATTGTAGATTCAAAATTAAAAGTGTAAATTTGCATTATTCAAGCCGGTATGCCCTACCCTGCCTTTATGGCGAACGGTGTGCAGTCGGCAAAACACGTTACACAGAAAACTACCGATTACTATGACTATTGATGAAGCTCAGAAAATGGTTGATGACTGGATTCACACCTACGGGGTGCGATACTTCAGTGAACTCACCAACATGGCCATCCTCACAGAGGAGGTGGGCGAGCTTGCCCGTGTCATGGCGCGTCGCTTTGGTGACCAGTCGTTCAAGAAAGGGGAGAATCCCGATGCCCTGCCCGAGGAGCTTGCCGATGTGCTGTGGGTGCTGATTTGCATCGCCAACCAGACCGGCGTGAATCTCACCGAGGCTCTGAAGCGCAGTTTTGAGAAAAAAACGAGCCGAGATGCAAATAGGCATCTAAACAACCAAAAATTGCAGCCCCATGCCGTGCAGCCCGAAAATGACTCAAAATAGCCTCTTGAAGCTATTGTGAGGCCGTTTTTGCCGCTTCGGAACACGCGGCTTAACGCCGTGAGAATTGAAAATTTGCGATTTCTCGGGCGATTACACGTGTTTTCAGAATTATCAAAGCTTGAATTTATCAACAAAAAATAACATAACTCAAAAAATTATCACACACATGGAAGAAACTCCCAACAAGTACACACAGGCCATAAAGGAGAGCACAGTGTGCACCGACGATGCACAGGTGAAAGCCGAAGTGGCAAAGCTGCTCGCCGAGCACGTTGCCGAGAACCGCAAGCAGGAGGTGTATCAGTTTATGCTCAATTGCATCGACCTCACCACCCTCAGTTCTACTGACTCCGAAAAATCTGTGGCTGCATTCACCCAAAAGGTGAACGACTTTGAAAACAACTATCCACAACTGAAAAACGTGGCTGCCATTTGTGTCTACTCCAATTTCGCCGGAGTGGTGCGCTCGGCTCTCGAAGTGAGCGAGGTGAATGTGGCAGTGTGCTCAGCCAATTTTCCATCGTCGCAGGCCCGCCTCGAAGTGAAGTGCGCCGAGACGGCTCTTGCCGTTGCCGACGGAGCCAACGAGGTAGACATCGTGTTCCCGCTCGGATACTTCATGGACGAGAGCTACGAGGAGATTGCCGACGAGATTTCGGAGATTAAGGAATCGGCAGGCGATGCCCGCCTGAAGGTGATTCTCGAAACCGGTGCGCTCAAGACTGCCGAAAACATCAAGAAGGCTTCGATTCTCTCGATGTACTCCGGCGCCGACTTCATAAAGACTTCTACCGGAAAAATCTACGATGGTGCTACTCCTGAGGCTGCATACGTGATGTGCCGCTGCATCAAGGAGTATTATGAGAAGCACGGTGTGATGATTGGATTCAAGGCTTCGGGCGGTGTACGCACCACCGAGGATGCTCTCATCTACTACACAATCGTGAAGGAGGTGCTTGGCGAGGAATGGCTCACCAACCGCTATTTCCGTATCGGCGCATCGAGCCTTGGCAACAATCTGCTCGCTGACATTCTCGGAACTCCGACAAAGGCATTTTAAGCCTCATTTTCGGCACTCGATGCGTTGTGTGAAGCCAACTGCCATGCCGCCCGAGAAAATGCAATACGGGCAGGAAGAAACACTTCTGCGCCTGCCGTGATTGAAAACGAGTCACCCCTGCTGCACCGAATGTGCGGCAGGGGTGACTTTTGCAGCAAGGCTGTTGCCGTGGTGTCAATTAATGGGCTTCCGAGCCTATGCTGACCGGAGCTATTCCCTCAAGCGTTATTTTTACCGGCTTGATGAAGCCCAGGCTGTCAAATTCCATCTTGTCGATGCACACCTGTCTTTCGTTGGCTTGGCTGCACCCTATTGGTCGCCTGTGGTAGACTATGTAGTGCTCGTCTTTTCCGGGTATGCTTATCACTGAGTGGTGTCCGGCACCTGTGGCAACGTCGGGGTCTTGCTGGAGTATTTTGCCGATGCGTTTGAACGGGCCCAGTGGTGAGTCGGCAATTGCGTATGCCACACTGTAGTCGGGACCGCCCCAGCCACCTTCCGACCACATGAAGTAGTATTTGCCATTACGTTTCATCATGAACGGACCTTCCACATATTTCTCCGGAGTCACCTCCTTGAAGGTTTCACCGTCGTCGAATGTGGCTAAGCTCATGAGGTCATTGCCCAGGCGTGCCACGTTGCAGTGCCCCCACCCTCCGTAGTAGATGTAGTATTGTCCGTCGTCGTCTCTGAATACGAATTGGTCGATGGGCTGCGCTCCGTTCACAATCTTGTTGATAAGAGGCTTGCCAAGTGCGTCCTTGTAGGGGCCTTCGGGAGCGTCGGCTATGGCTACGCCTATTCCACCGACCTGCCCGTTGTTCTGTATGTCGTTGCCTCCGAAAAAGAGATAATACTTGTTGTTGGCGTTAATCACCGATGGTGCCCACAGTGCGTATTTCACCCATTTTACGTTCTCTATCGACAGAATTTTGCTGTGCTTCTTCCAGTTCACAAGGTCTTTCGACGAGAAGGCATCGAAGTGCGTTTGCAGATTGTATTCCTGGTTTATGGCATCGGTCTTTCTGCTCAAGTCGTCTTTGTAGATGAATCTGTCCTCTCCGTGCAGAAGCGACAGTGTAGGGAAGATCCAGAATGTATCTCCGTAGATAATGCCTTCGGGGTCGGCGTACCAGCCGGGGAACGCCGGATTTCCTGCCATCTTTATTCCGGTGGGTGCGCTCAAGTCGATGCCACCACCAAGCTTGTTGTCGTGTCCGGCTCTGCCCGCCGATTGTGCATCGGTGGGTTGCTTTGCCGGCAAAAACGAAGGCAGCAGCAATGAGATTAAAACTATTGCCGATTTCCTGGTAGCTTTTTTCAAGTAATTGGTTCTGTTGATCATAATGCTATGTATTTTTGGTTTTGTGTAAGGGATTCTCGATTGCAAAAATACTCCAAACGTGCAAGACATAACGACACATACTGATTAATTAAGGGTAAAAACTGTTCAATCGTTCTGGGATTATTATGCACTGCGCCAAAAAAGCAGCCCCTGCCGCACGGTGATGCGTGGCAGGGGCTATACTTGATATAATAATTCGTGATGCTTATTTCACAAGAACTTTGCTTGCTTTGTTGCCGGCTTTCACAATCAGGATTCCGGCAGGAAGGTTGCTGATGCTTGCTGCGCCATCGGCGGCAACTGTGCGGTAAAGCTCCTTGCCGTCGGCTGTGTAGACGCTAACCACAGCACCCTGCTCAAGACCCTCAACGGTCACGTTTCCGGCTGAGCACTTCACGGTGGCTGCATTGGCAGCCAATGTGCCCTTCACACCGGTCTGGTCTGCTACGATGTTGGGGAAGTTCTTCCATATATCGGCATTCTTGTAGGTATCGACTGCCTCGGCAGGAACGTGGATTGTGATGCTGTTGTAAAAAGCGGTCTTCTCGTCGTCGGAGAATTCCTCAAGGCTGAAGAAATCAGGCTCAGGACGTGCATAGTCGTCGTACTCGAAGTGAGGAGGAACCGAGCCTTTGCAGTAGATGTCGGAGAATGCCCAGCGGTGTGTGTTGTCGGGGAGGAGCTCCCAGCATCCGAGTGCACCGAAGCCGAGCACGTCGACAGTAGAGCTGAGAGTTACCGACTCCATGCTGATGCACTCATAGAAAATGTCGCTTTCGAGAGTGACTACGCCCTCGGGGATCACCACGTTGGTGAGCGAATTGCAGTTGGCGAAAGCACGCTTCTTGATGGTGGCGCAAGAGCCGGGCAGATTAAGCTCCTTCAGTGCTTCGCAATTGGTGAATGCACCGTTCTTGATGAGTGTGAGTGTGCTTGGGAAGTTGATCTCTTCGAGCGAGAGGCAATAGTAGCAGAAGCTTTCGGGAATTGTGACTACTCCCTCAGGAATGGTAATGGATTTGAGTGATGTGCAGGTTGAAAATACTTGGTCCTCGAATTTTGTGCAAGTTGAAGGCAGAGTGACCGACTTGAGCGAAGCGCACTCCTTAAAGGCGCATGATTCAAGAAGGGTTACACCCTCGGGAATGTCGATTGACTCGAGCGACACGCACTGGTAGAATGCCAGCATACCGATGTTCTTGAGTGTCGACGGCAATGTGATTTCGGTGAGGTTGGCACAGTCGTTGAATGTGTTCATGGCGCTGGTCGTCACGCGCTCGTTCAGCCCTACTTTTTCCTCTGCGCGGGGGGAGCATGCGCTGCTGCCCATCTTGGTGACGGTCGCGGGCAGGACAATCGACTTGATTTTTGCATCGCGGAAGCAGCTTTTGGCAAGCTCGGTCACAGTGTAGGCTGTTTCGCCGTCGTACACTGTTTCGGGGATTACAATATCGCCGGTGGCATCGGCTCCCGATGACACTTTGGCTGTTGACGATGTCACTGCTGCATACTCGATGCCCTCATAGGTGAATGCCGAAAGGCTGAGGCTCGATAGAACGGCTGTCGCTACAAAAAGTAAAGATCTAAATTTCATAATCGTTCTTGTTTTTAATTGGTTAGTATTATAAGATTGTTGACTTTAGCAAATGAAGCAAAAAACGGCAAATTTGCAGAAAAATGATTGAAAAAGCGAGTATTTTCTCACATAAATTGTGCCATTTCCGCTATTTGTTTATGCTTTTGGCAAATGTAATGGGAATTTACAACAAAGCGATTGATTTATGTCAATCGCTTCAAAAAAAATTCAAGAATGTAAGATTTTGCTTCTATTCGCTTTGAGTTTTGCGCAGTCGGCACAGGTATTCGGGCGAAATTCCCAAATATGAGGCAATGGTCTTTTGGTACACTCTGCCTATTATCTCGGGCCGGCTTTTCTGTAGCGCAAGGTATCGCTCCTTTGCAGTGCCATTGTTCACATTCACGTTCTTGTATTCCTGGTAGAACAGTTCCTCCCATGCCAAGTGCAGGCTCCACACGGCAAAGTCGGGGCACTCCTTCACCAGCGTATTGAAGTCGTCGCATTTCACGGCAAGCAGCGTCGATTCGC
>CAMFSS010000013.1 GCA_945983195.1 uncultured Prevotellaceae bacterium
GTGGGGCGATGCGCTCGGCGGCGGCAGGGAGGAGCTCTAACAGCGTGATGGTTGGTCCCCCGCTCACGTCGATTTTCTTTATGGGTATGTTGTAGTTGGCAAGCGTCTCGGTAATTCGTCGCTTGTTCTCCTCCTGTTCGTCGATATCCACATTGTTGTGGTTCACGGCACGCTCAAGCAGCAGGTCGATTGTAGGCATCTTGAAGTGCGACAGCTCCTTTGTGGGGTCGAATGCCTCAAAAGAGGTGTTGTCGGATTGCTGTATATCGGGTGCTATCTCGATTTTGCCATCTTCGGGAGCTATGTCGTCGACAAATGGCTCTTCAAGCTCGTCTTTTGGCTCTTGAGGCACGTCGAATGGGTCGGGTTCCGGATCTTCCTCCTTTTCATCGTCCTCTTTTTGATTCTCGTCTACGGGGTTCTCCTCGTCGGTGATTGAGGAATCAGCCGGCTCTTCGTCGGTGTCGGAACTGTCCTTCAGCTTGGTACGCTTCGGCAGCATCTCCTTCACGCGTTTCAGCCACTTGGCAATCGTGTTGAAGCACACCAGCACCCACACCATCACCACCAGAATGTTGACTATCGCCATACCGGGGAAACCAGCCACGGTGACAAGCAGCGTGTTAAGTTCGGCTCCCATGCTGCCTCCGAGAGGGAAAAAGGTGATTTCCTGGCCGTAGGTCAATGCACTCACCGCCATGCTGCATGCTATGATGCTGATTGCCGACACGAGAGTGTAGGAAAAGAAATTCACACGGCGGCGGAATGCCAGTCGCCAGCCAACCACCAAGCACCACAGCACCACGATGAAGGCTGCAACTCCTATGCCGCGTGCAATCATGCCGTTGGCGATGTTTGCGCCCAGAATACTGCCAAGATTTGATGTGTCGTCTCCGTTTTCATCCATTTCATAGGTGCCATAGCTTTGTACTACACTCTGGTCGGCAGCACCGTTGCGGAAGAATGAGATGAACACCACCAACAGATACACGCCAACCAGTCCGAGTGTCACACCAATGCCGCAGCGAAGCCGTGGGTCGGTGAAGAATGACACTATTGGAGCAAAACAGCCCCGCTTCTGCGCTGGCTTTTCCTCGGTAATATCGGTGGCCGGAGTCTCGGAATCCGGTGTTTCATTCTCTATCTTTTCACGATTGTAAATTTTCTTTGCAACAATATATAGTCTTTTGTCGTTATGGAATAAAAAACTGAATTATACAGCCATTTCCGGCACGGATAATTTAGTTTTGCAAATTTACACATAATCCTTATAATTTCCGCACCTCATGCAAAAAAAACTTTTTGGTCGTGCCTCTGAGTGCCACACAAAGTGTACTGCATGGCAGCAGCTCTCCATGAGCGTTCAGTCTTGCGGAAAATAAAAATTTGGCTATGTGGGAATTTATTCGTAACTTTAACGAAAAAATTACACAATTTCATTAGAATGAAGACTTATCTTGTGACGGGAGGTGCCGGTTTTATTGGCGCCAACTTTGTGAAATATATTCTTGGAAAATATGGCGATGAAGTGCAGGTGTTGATTCTCGATGCTCTTACATACGCCGGCAACTTGAAGACGATTGAGGCTGAGATTGCGCTAACTAACGTGAAATTCTTTAAGGGCGACATCAATGACACTGCCTTGGTCGACAATATCTTTGAGGTCTACGACCCTGATTATGTGGTGAATTTCGCTGCCGAGAGCCATGTGGACCGAAGCATCACTAATCCGCGTCTGTTTCTTGAAACCAACATTCTCGGCACGCAGAATATGCTTGAATGTGCGCGCCGTGCATGGCTCGTATCGAAGGATTCAGCCACAGGACGTTGCACCTACAAGCCCGGGAAGAAATACCTTCAAATTTCTACTGATGAGGTCTATGGTTCACTGGCAAAGGATTTTGATACCGCCCAGCCGCTGCACCTTGCCGACGACGTGAAGCGAGTGGTGGAGGGGCGTGACCATATCACCACATTTGGCAAGGAGTTTTTCACCGAAGAGCGACAGCTCTCGCCCCGCTCACCCTATTCGGCTTCGAAGACGAGTGCCGACCTGATTGTGCAGGCCTACCATCACACCTACAACCTGCCTGTCAATATCACCCGGTGCAGCAACAACTACGGACCCTATCATTTCCCGGAGAAACTCATTCCGCTAATTATCAACAATATTCTGCACGGCAAGAAGCTGCCCGTGTACGGAAAGGGAGAGAATGTGCGTGACTGGCTCTATGTCACCGACCATGCCAAGGCAATAGATATGGTGCTTCGTCAGGGTGAAATCGGTGAAGTATACAATGTGGGCGGCTTCAACGAAGAGAGCAACATCAACATTGTGCGCCTTGTCATTTCAATTATTTCCAGGATTATGTGCGATGAGCCTGACTATCAGCAGCTACTGCACTGCGATATTTCGGCAGTGAGTGACGGCTTGATTGAGTATGTAGCCGACCGTCCGGGTCACGATATGCGCTATGCCATCGACCCCACAAAGATTGCCACTCGCTTGGGTTGGTATCCTGAGACTCCGTTTGCCGAGGGAATCGAAAAGACGGTGCGATGGTATCTCGACAATCAGGAGTGGGTGCGTGATGTGCTCACCGGCGACTATCAGCGCTACTATGAGGCGATGTATGGCAACCGCAAATGAAATTCAGTAATCTATATGTTATAGATAATCAAGGAATTAATCGACAATAGTGATATGAAAGGAATCGTACTGGCAGGAGGCTCGGGCACGCGCCTATATCCCTGCACAAAAGGCACTTCGAAGCAACTGATACCTATCTACGACAAGCCGATGGTGTATTATCCCATTTCGGTGCTTATGCTTGCCGGCATACGCGACATACTGGTCATTTCCACGCCCGACGACACACCGTCGTTCCGCCGATTGTTGGGCGATGGAAAGGATATGGGTGTTAACTTCAGCTATGCCGTGCAGCCTTCGCCCGACGGACTCGCACAGGCATTCATAATAGGTGAAGAATTTATCGGTGATGATAGTGTGTGCCTTGTGCTTGGTGACAATATATTCTACGGACAGAGTTTCACTCGCATGCTTGAGAATGCACGCATAGCAGCCGAGCAGCGCAGCGAGGCGACACTGTTTGCCTATCGGGTGAAAGATCCCAATCGCTTCGGTGTGGTTGAGTTTGACGCTACGGGTAAAGCCGTGTCTATTGAGGAGAAACCACAGCAGCCAAAGTCGGACTATGCCGTTACGGGGCTGTATTTCTATCCTAATGATGTGGTGGAAGTGGCAAAGACCGTGAAGCCCTCGGCACGTGGAGAGCTTGAAATTACGTCGGTTAATCAGACGTTCCTTGAGCAGGGGCGTGTGGGTGTCCAGACGCTTGGACGCGGTTTCGCGTGGCTCGATACAGGCACTTCCGACTCAATGCTCGAGGCTGCCAACTTCATTCACACCATTCAGAGCCAACAGGGAGTTCAAGTGGCTGCACTTGAGGAGATTTCGTTCCGCAAGGGGTGGATTGACTCCACGCAGTTGCGCAACATAGCTTCCACTATGAGCAAGAACAGCTACGGGCAGTATCTTCTGTCGCTTGCTGAAGGTGAGATAAAATAGAATCAGGTAGACGGTCAGAATGAATTGACTGCATCTATCACCTGTTGCACATCGGCATCGGTCATCACTTGGTTGCAAGGAAGGCTGAGTTCCTCATTGTGTATCTGCTCGGTAATGGGCAATCCCTCGCAGGGCAGCACAAGCAGGTCGCTTCCGGCGTAGCATTGCTGCCGGTGGGGTGGAATAGGGTAGTGGATAAGCGTCTGCACTCCGCAGGCAGTGAGGTGCTGCTGCAAGGCGTCGCGGTCGGTGCAAAGAATAGGGAAAATGTGCCACACGGCATCGCGCCAGTGCTCACGCAAAGGCACTGTGATGCGCGGATTGCTGATTCCATCGACAAGTGCCGCTGCAATTTCGCGCCGGCGGGCATTGTCGGCATCAAGGTTGGTCAGTTTCACACTCAGTGCGGCAGCCTGGATTTCGTCCATGCGGCAATTGCGTCCGCAATAGTCGAACACATATTTTTTCGATGAGCCATAGTTTGCTATGGAGCGAATGGTGGCGGCAAGTCTGTCGTCGTCGGTAGTCACAGCTCCTGCGTCGCCAAGTGCACCGAGATTCTTTCCGGGGTAGAAGCTGTGGGCTGCAGCATCGCCAAGCGAGCCTGTAAGGCGGCTTTTGCCGCCGGTACTGCCACAGAAACGGCAGCCGTGAGCCTGGGCGTTGTCCTCGATTATTTTCAAGCCGTGCCTTGATGCAATGTCTGCAATTTCATCGGTATATGCGCAGTTGCCGTAGAGGTGAACCAGCATTATGGCGCGTGTGCGCGGTGTAATGGCACGCTCTATCAGCTTGCCGTCGATTTGCATTGTTCTGATGTCAGGCTCCACAAGCACCGGGCGCAGGCGGTTGTCGGTAATGGCAAGGATAGAGGCAATGTAGGTATTTGCAGGCACTATCACCTCATCTCCGTCGGTCATCATGCCAAGTTGTTTCCATGCGCGCAAGATCAGATAAAGAGCATCGAGTCCGTTGCTGCACGCAATGCAGTGCCGAGTTCCTATATAGGCTGCATATTGCTGCTCAAAATGGTGTACATGCTCACCGAGCAGATACCAGCCACCAGCAACCACACGTTGCACAGCATCGGTAATCTCATTGCCGTGCATAGCCGTAACAGCCTTCAAGTCGAGGTATTTAATCATTCGTCGTCAGTTTGCTTGAGTATTTTGCGGAATTCGATGAATTCATCGTAGTCATAGATGTAGTCGTCAGGGTCGTAGCGGTGGGAGCATAACACCAAAGCTACAGCACCCGATGAAAAGTCTTCGAGTGATCTCCATATAGTTGGACCAAGCAGCAGCCCTTGATAGGGATATTTGAGGGTAATTTCGCGCTTTTCAATTCCGTCGTCGAGCTTCACGGTGAAACTGCCGCTGAGAGCCACAATGAATTCCCACAGCTCTTTGTGGGCATGTCCTCCACGACTTTCGCCCCCCGGAACGTCGTAGGTCCAGAATGCACGTGCCACCGTGAAAGGGATCTCCTTAAGTCCCTCCACTACTGTGAGGTTGCCACGCGGGTCGCATATTTTCGGGAGATTGATTATTTGGGCGTTACTGACTGTTTTCATCATTATTTTTATGATTTTTCCCACAAATATACAACTTTTTTGCTACACAGCACACATTCGCACCACTAAATTGTGCTTGAACATAACTGTCTAATGACCGATTGGGGGGGGTAAGAATGCGTGCAATATGCATTCGGAGAGATTGCGTAGCCACTGCTTTGCGGTCAGCATTAAGCCATACACTTGTGAAAAATGAAACCTTCGATGAAGATAGACGAATGATTATCCCCACGTTTTTAATGACAAAATAGAGCCTTTTAATGCTCTTTAATATACTATAATCGGAATATAAAGGTGAATTTTGCCTGATTATCGAGGAAAATTGTGCTATTTATAGGCTTTGAAAAGAATTTATGTTAAATAATGCAAAAACGGTATCTTTGGTAAAAATAAGTTGTATATTCGCAAAAAACGTTGGAATAAATGTTTATTTATTCAAGGGGCACACAAGCTTCTATGCAATTTGCAACATTGACGCAGAACTTCCGGCGTAGAAAAAATGAAAGATTTATTTACACAATTGTTCTAAAAAGCGACTTTGAAGCATCCTTCTTTTACTGCTCTTTCAGCTTAGTGGGAAAGAGTTGTATTCATTTACAAAACACGTGGCACGGCAACGGTGCAACAGCGGCTCGTAACAGATGCCATAACATACGGTTATGGACGATAGAGCTGTAGGTTGGAATGGCTGTGTTTTCTATAAGAGATTGTGGCAGGTGACCTGAACTTCGGAGTAAAATCCGAAGGTTGCTGCGTGCGGGAAAAGCGCAGCAGTAGGGTTGCATGGCCATGGCGCGCATTGCAGCGCATGACGCCTAATAATACCACTACAATGCGCGTAATGAAACAAATGATGCACCCAACAATGGCTGACCGGTGCACACACTATATGTATCTTGTCTGAAAATCACACTTTTTGAGCGATTTTTTTGCAAATGAAAACTAAAAGAATTAATTTTGTGAGCTATTTAATCGCAAGCGGTTAATGAACTAAAGACTGTCTAATAAAAAACAAAATTTGCGCTGATGAAGATAATAGCAGAAAGCAGCTCTACGCGCACCGAATGGGCACTGGTTGATGGAGTGTCGATTGTGGAGCATGCATTTACCGAAGGTCTGAATCCTTTTTTCCAGTCGAGAAGGGAGATAAGCCACAGTATTCGCTTGGAGCTGCCTGAGGCATTCTTCAAGCGGCGTTGGGAACATGTCTACTTCTATGGGGCAGGTTGCACAAGTGCCGAGAAAAAGAAGATAGTGAGCGCATCGCTGGTGGCTCAGTTCAAGACTCCCGTGACTGTGGAGAGCGACTTGCTGGGTGCTGCCCGAGGCTTGCTCATCAATGAGCCGGGACTTGCATGCATCATAGGCACCGGTAGCAATTCCTGCTTCTACAATGGCAACGACATTGAGCAGAACGTGCGTTCGCTTGGATTCATTCTCGGCGACGAGGGCAGCGGTGCATCGCTGGGAAAGCTCTTTGTGAGCGACTGCATGAAAAACATTGCGCCAAAGGAGCTGCGCGATGAATTCTACGAAAAATATCACGTCACTTTCGACGACATAATGGACGTGGTCTACACAAATGCCTCGCCCAACCGCTCACTGAGCACCTACTCCTTCTTCTTGTCGGAGCATCTTGAAAATGAGTACGTCTACAATCTTGTCTACAACGAAATCATGCGCTTCTTCAAGCGCAATATAAGCCAGTATGACTACGCCAATTACCCCATAAGTTTCGTCGGTGCAACGGCTTGTATCTATTCCGACATATTAAAGGCTGTTGCGGCTGAGTTTGGTGCTGAAATCAAGAAGATTGTGCGCTGCTCAATGCCTGGTCTTGTGGAATATCACGGCGAGAAATAAGTGAGCAGATACCGAAATTCAGTAACAGATACTCTTACCCCCCCCTGCAATGCTTCAACTACGGCATTGCAGGGGGATTTCGTTGCTGCATGCCCATTCGATGCTGACTGAGGGCGGTTTTGAAGCCATATTGTGAGATTAGAAAATTATAAATTTGTGTTGCTGAATATTAAATAATGTTTCCGACTGAAAATATGCAAAAAAATGCTTTTTTGTGTATGATAAATATATTAACTTTGTCGAGAAGTGGGACTATGTAGCAATACAAACCCCAAGAAACTATAAGGAAATTACGAGATGAAAAGAATAGCAAAGTCAACTTTGGCGGCAGCCGTTGTGACTGTGAATGCACTGTTCTCGACCAATTCGGTGGCAGGACCGTTATCGGAGCTGACGCGGGTCAACGTGCAGAAACTTGTGGAGGCTACAGTGCCTTCTACCATGTCAATTGGTAAAATTGAGGTCAAGAGCGTTGTCGCCGATGATGCAAAGCGCACTGTGACCGTAGATGTGAACGAAACTTACGCTTATGTGCCATTTACACACGATAGTATCAGCCGTCTTGTCAAGCGAGTTGCTCATGATCTGCCCCAGCAATACGCCGACTAGGCAGAGGCAGTGACTAGCGACGGCCCCGAGGGGGCTTCGGAGATGCCGCTTTTCGGAACAGATATACAGCGCAAGCACGACAAGCGATTCATAACACGTGTAGAGCCGCAGTTTACCTATAAAAGTGGACTTGAAGGCAATGTGATAGCATTATGGCAGAGCCATGGCTGGTATTTCGAGCCAAAACTCAACCGCTGGGAGTGGCAGCGTGCACGCATTTTCCAGACAGTGGAAGACCTCTACACGCAGAGCTTCGTGATGCCGTATCTCATGCCGATGCTTGAGAATGCAGGAGCCATAGTGATGAGTCCGCGTGAGCGCGACACAAGCATTTGTGAGGTGATAGTCGATGCCGACGGAGGAAACGCCCAGGCAGGGTATGCCGAGACCAAAGGAGCCGAGAAGTGGCAGACAGGCGACGGAGCAGGTTTTGCATATAGCCGCAAGCAATATGAGGGATTCGAGAATCCATTCACCGAGGGTACTTACCGCATGGTGAAAGCCACAAAGAACAAGAAGAAACTAAGCACTGCATCATGGAGCGCCACGATGCCCGAAGCAGGCAGCTATGCCATATACATCAGCTACAAATCGCTTGAGAACAGTGCTACCGATGTGGTCTACCGCATTAATGCCGCCGATGGTGAGCACACCTTCGTGGTGAATCAGCAGATGGGCGGCGGCACTTGGATTTACCTCGGACACTTTCCGCTCGCCAAAGGAGTTAACGATAAAGTAGTGGAAGTGCTCAACTATTCAGAGAAAGCAAAGGATGCCGTTGTCACTGCCGATGCTGTGAAGATTGGTGGCGGTATGGGCAACATTGCACGCCGTGTGCAGGCTCTTGCCGAGAATGTGAAGAGCTCGGAACAGAAAGAGGAGAAACCTATCGACATGCCCGACATTGATTACCGGTATCAAATCAGCAACCATCCGCGCTACACCGAGGGCGCACGCTACTTCCTGCAATGGGCAGGCGTGCCCGACAGCGTGTACTCGCCTTCGCAGGGAGTGAACGACTATACCGACGACTACCGTTGCCGTGGCACATGTGTCAATTATCTTGCCGGTGGCTCGGAGGTGTATCCGCAGTATGGCGGACTGAAAATCCCGGTTGATCTTTCATTTGCATTCCACAGTGATGCAGGCACCACTATGAACGATGACATAATCGGAACGCTTGGCATATATTGTACCAACAAATTCGGCACTTACGCCAACGGTACACCGCGTATCACTTCGCGCACCTACACCGACATGGTGATGAGCAATATAGTGAACGATGTGCGCAGCCAGTTTGAGCCTCTGTGGACGCGCCGTGGAATGTGGGACAAATCGTACTTTGAGGCACGAGTTCCCGAAGTGCCGGCCATGCTGCTCGAATTGCTGTCGCACCAGAATTTTGCCGACATGAAATACGGACTCGACCCCAAATTCCGCTTCACGGTGAGCCGAGCCATCTATAAAGGTATGCTTGAGTTTATTGCCAAGCGCGACGGCCGCAAATATGTGGTACAACCGCTGCCGGTGAACTCGTTTGCAATCACACAGCTCGAAGGCAACCGCTTCAGCCTGAAGTGGAAAGCCACTACCGATACTCTTTGCGACAACGCCGAGGCTACCAGCTTCGTGGTGTGGGAGCGTGTGGGCAATGGCGCATTCAAGCTGAAAGATGTGGTGCGTGAGCCACACTACGATGTGACTGTTGCCGACAATGAGATACACAGCTACAAAATTGAGGCTATGAATGCCGGTGGACGCAGTTTCCCGTCGGAGGTGCTTGCTTGTGGAGTTGCCAAGGACTCGAAAGGCACTGTGATGGTGGTGAACGGCTTTACACGCGTTTCAGCCCCCGACTGGTTTGATGCAGGTCGCATTGCCGGATTCTACGATGAAAAGGATCACGGCGTGCCTTACATCAACGACATCAGCTTCATCGGCTCACAATTTGAGTTCCGTCGCGACATACCGTGGATGGATGACGATGCGGCAGGATTTGGCGCCAGCCGTTCCAACTATGAAACCACGGTAATTGCAGGAAACACATTCGACTATCCTGCCGTGCACGGTGAAGCCATCATGAAAGCAGGCTACACATTCGTTTCGTCGAGTGTCGCAGCCGTGTGCAATGGCGATGTGACGCTCAAGAATTATCCCATCGCCGACCTCATTCTCGGAAAGCAGAAGGAGACTATGGAGGGAATCGGAGATTATACAAACAGCTAAAAGCCATTCACAATTGAGATTCAGACTAAAATTTCAGAATATTACAATGACGAAGGCACCATATTTGTGACCGGAGCTTTCGTTGCAACCGACATCTGGGACAACAAGAACCTGAAGGACGAGCAAGGCAAGAAGTTTGCCAAGAATGTGCTTGGCTACCAGTGGAGGGTAGGTCAGGCATCTTCAACCGGTGAGGTCTATTCAGTTCCGTCGGTCTATCGACAGCTTGATATGCGCGATGCAAAATGGAAATTCTCGAATGAACTGAATGAGAAATGCTACTGTCTTGTGTCGCACGATGCAATTATCCCTGCCGACCCGGCTACAGGAGTCACTATCTTGCGCTATAGCGAGAATAACATTCCGGCAGGAGTTGCAAGCGTGAAGCCGGGCTACCGCACATGTGTGCTCGGATTCCCGTTTGAGCCAATAGAGAATGCTGACGGACGCAATGCACTGATGCAGAGCGTGCTCAACTTCCTTTCGGGTAAATAGCGTCTGAAAGCTAAAAAACCGACATACAAACTGAGATAATTAACATATTTATTATAAACAACTATTACAAACTACAAACAAAGAACAATGAGTAAGACAGTAAACTGCTTTATCCCATTTGCCGATGCACAGCAAGTGGCAGCAACAGTAGCTGAATTGAAGTCGTATGACTATTTGGTGAAAACTATCTATCTTCTCCAGAAGGAGGAGGGCGAAGGCTCGGTTGAGGGCTGCGAAGTGATTAAAATCGACGGCTTGACATCGAGTAAGACTATAAAGAAGATTGCTGAGCACGCCGATGCCGATTATGTGCTTTTGTATACGAAATATGACCGCCTGAAATTCGGCGTGTATGCATTAGACCGCTTTGTGAAGATTGCTGAGGACACTCAGGCAGGAATGCTCTATGCCGACCACTACAACGGCGATGAGCCTGACCGCACCAAGGCTCCAGTGATTGACTATCAGATGGGAAGCTTGCGCGATGACTTCGACTTCGGTTCAGTGCTCTTTTTCTGTGCCGAGGCATTCAAGAAGGCTGCATCAATGATGAAAGCTGACTATCAGCATGCCGGACTCTATGACTTGCGCTTGAAGCTGAGCCAGTTTGCCGACCTTGAGCATATCAATGAGTTCCTCTACAGCGACATTGAGCTTGACACACGCAAAAGCGGTGAGAAGATGTTCGACTACGTTGACCCGCGCAACCGTGGCCGCCAGATTGAAATGGAGCAGGCCGTAACCGAGCACCTCAAGGAAATCGGCGGCTATCTTGCTCCCGAGTTCAAGCATATTGAGTTCGGAGAGGACAAGTTTGCCGTTGAGGCATCAGTCATAATTCCGGTTCGCACACGCGAGCGGACCATTGCCGATGCCATTGAGAGCGCGTTGATGCAGAAGACAGACTTCCCATTCAATGTGATTATCATCGACAACTGCTCTACCGACCGCACCACTGAGATTATCCGCGAGAAATTCGGCAACAACCCCCAAGTAATCCACCTTATCACAGGTGATATAGGTGTGGGTGGCTGCTGGAATGTGGCTGCACACCATGAGAAAGTGGGCAAGTTCTGCGTACAGCTCGACAGCGACGACGTGTATGCCGACGAGAATACACTCAGCACTATGGTCAAGGCTTTCTATGAGCAGAATTGCGCAATGGTGGTGGGTTCGTACACTCTCACCGACATCAACAAGAACATCATTCCGCCGGGTCTTGTCGACCACAAGGAGTGGACACCCGACAATGGCCGCAACAATGCCCTGCGCATCAACGGACTCGGTGCTCCGCGTGCATTCTACACACAGTTGATCCGCAGCGTGAAACTTCCTGCCGTGATCTACGGTGAGGTCTATGCACTCGGCGTGAACATGTCGCGCACATATCAGATTGGACGTGTCTACACATCGGTTTACCTCTGCCGCCGCTGGGACGACAACAGTGATGCCGCCCTCGATGTGGAGAAGATGAACCGCAACAACACTTATAAGGACCGCATTCGCACATGGGAGCTTAAAGCCCGCATTGCAATGAACAAGAAAAAGTGACAAGAGCTGAAGGGAATGGAAGAGCTGACAATTGACGCGATTGAGGCACTTTTCAGGCAACAGATGACTGAATGGGGCACTTCACGCGACAACTATGCCAAGCTAAGCCAAGTGAAAGTGCGTGAATTCACCGTGCACGGGTCGCGTGTGGTGGTGCAGTGCAATCCCGAGCGGTTGCGCTCATCGGCAGCGCGAGTCGACAAGGCGGCAATAGCACATCGTGAGTGCTTTCTGTGCACAGCCAACCGTCCGGTGGAGCAGCGTGGAATAGAGTGGGGCGATTACACAGTCATAGTGAACCCGTATCCCATCTTTCCCAAGCATTTCACAATTCCCACACGCAAGCATACAGCCCAACGCATCGTGTCGCGCATAGGCGACATGAGGCGGTTGGCTTTGCTGTTGGAAGGTTGCACGATTTTCTACAATGGTCCGTGCTGTGGAGCTTCGGCTCCCGACCACTGCCATTTCCAAGCCGGAGTGAAGGGCTTTATGCCCATTGAGGCTGAAATTGCCTCTGCTGCCATGAGTGAGGTGGCGAGAGAGGGTAGTGACGCACGATTGAGCACCGCCCAGGTGCACGGCTGCAACGTAATGGTCGTTGATGCCGCAACGGTCGACGGCGGCTGCAAGCTGTTTGACCGCCTCTATCGGGCATTGCCACAGTGCAACGACCGCGAAGAGCCGATGATGAATGTGCTCTGCTGGAGCACCGGTGAGCATAGGGCTACGGTTGTTGTCATTCCGCGCCGCAAGCACCGCCCCGACTGCTACTATTCCGAGGGTGAAGGCAAACTGCTGATTTCACCGGCATCGGTCGATTTGGGTGGAGTGGTGATTGCATCGCGAAAAGAAGATTTTGAGCGGATTACCGCCGAAGATATAGCGGCAATATTCAGTGAGGTGTGTATCACCGATGCCGAAATTGCCGGAATTATTGATAACATTAAGGATAAAAACTACAAATTGAGATAAATATGAGTGGAGTACCACGCGTGAAAGTTGGCATAATGAATGAGCCGCATGTGGATTTTGTGCTCTTTGGCGATTACCGCGTCGACGGCGGTGATGCCGTGACCGGGGCACAGCGTGCCGAGGCCACGGCCGACGGAAAAGTGAAGTGGGGCGACCGTGTTGCCGACACTGTAACTTTTGAGCCGGTTGATGCCGCAAACGGCTTTTTCGAGCTTAAAGACGTGACCATTGGAGTGAATTTCCACTGGGAGCGCAAGGAGAACCAGCGCTTCAGCGGTGCGTTGCACCTGATTGTGGAACATGGACGGCTCACTGCGGTGAATGTGTTGCCGGTGGAGGACTATCTGCTGAGTGTGATTTCGAGCGAAATGAGTGCAACGGCATCGCTTGAGCTGCTCAAGGCGCATGCCGTGATTTCACGCAGTTGGCTCTTGGCGCAAATCGACAAGAACAAGCGCATCATCGAAAAGAATGAGGACTACAAGGCGTGTGAGGAGAGTGGCGATGATGAAATGATTAAGTGGTACGACCGTGAGGACCATGTGAACTTCGACGTGTGTGCCGACGACCATTGCCAGCGATACCAGGGAATCACGCGCCAGAGCACAGAGCGCGTGCGCGATGCAATAAAAGCCACTTGGGGCGAAGTGCTCACCTACGGTGGCGAGCTGTGCGACGCTCGTTTCTCGAAGTGCTGCGGAGGTGTGTATGAGGAATTTGAGAACTGCTGGGAGCCAAATCACTACGACTACCTTGAGGCACGACGCGACGGCGAGGAGGAGATGAACTTCCCCGACCTCACAAAGGAGGCCGCTGCCGAGGAGTGGATTCTCACATCGCCGAAGGCATTCTGCAACACCACCGACAAGCAGATACTCTCACAAGTGCTCAATAATTACGACCAGGAAACTACCGACTTCTATCGCTGGACGGTGGAATACACGCAGGAGGAGCTTGCGGCTCTCATCTTGAAGCGTTCGGGCGTGGACTATGGGCAGATTCTCGACCTTCAGCCCGTGGCACGCGGCACGTCGGGACGACTCTACAAACTCAAGATTGTAGGAACGAAAAAGGCACTCACCATAGGTAAGGAGCTTGAGATTCGACGCACACTGTCGCCGTCGCATCTGTATAGCTCGGCATTCATTGTGGAACGCCACGACGTGACCGACGGCGTGCCGGGCAAGTTCGTGCTTCGCGGAGCAGGCTGGGGGCACGGAGTGGGCTTGTGCCAGATTGGTGCCGCAGTGATGGGCGAGAAAGGCTACAACTACAAAGAGATATTACTTCATTACTTCATCAATGCTAACATAACAACACTTTACTAATAAAACAACTACTGATATGGAAAAAATCACAACGAGAACAAAATCGCCATGGTGGTGGGTTCCGACGCTCTATTTTGCTGAAGGAGTACCTTATTTCGTGGTCAACAATATTTCGGTGATGATGTTCACCAAGATGGGTGTACCAAATGGTGATATGTCGTTTTTCACCACATTGCTTTATTTCCCCTGGTTCTTGAAAGGTCTGTGGGGACCGCTCGTAGATGTGGTCAAGACAAAACGCTGGTGGATAGTTACGATGCAGGTGCTGATGACTGCACTGATGGTGCTTCTCACCATAACACTGCCAAAGCCCGAAGTGGAAACTATTGTGGGAGGACAGACACCCATTGGAATGTTCACCATTACGCTTATATTGTTCATTATAGCAGCATTTGCATCGGCAACGCACGACATTGCTGCCGATGGCTACTATATGCTGGCACACAGCCCGAGCAGCCAGGCGGCATTCATTGGAGTGCGCAGCACATTCTATCGCATTGCATCGGTGTTCGGTCAGGGCGTGCTTGTTGCAATAGCCGGATTCATTGAGGCAAACAATCCTGAGAATATTCCGATTTCATGGCAAGTTACCCTTGGCGTGAGTGCTGTGATTTTCTTCCTGATAACGATGTATCACATATATGTGCTGCCGCGTTCAGCCGATGACAAGCCCCGCATTTCAGAGGGAGCATCGGCAACGGCAGGTATCACAGAGTTCATGAATTCATTCGTGTCGTTTGTTAAGAAGCCCGGCTGCCTGCTTGCAATCGCATTCATGCTTCTCTACCGCTTGCCTGAGGGCTTCCTTATCAAATTGTGTATGCCATTCCTTGTGCATTCCACTGAGGAGGGCGGTCTTGGCTTGGCTACCGAAACCGTAGGTATCGTGTATGGAACAATCGGTGTAATCGCCTTGCTTGGCGGCGGCATCGTAGGCGGCTTGTTCGCCTCGAAACTGGGTCTTAAGAAGTCACTCTGGTGGATGGCTGCCGGAATGACGCTTCCCTGCCTCACTTTTGTGTATCTTGCAATAGCACAGCCCACCGAACTGTGGATTATCACCACATCGCTGTGCATCGAGCAATTTGGCTACGGCTTCGGCTTTACCGCCTATATGCTCTACATGATGTATTTCTCTGAGGGAGAGTTCAAGACTTCGCACTATGCAATATGCACGGCATTCATGGCGTTGAGTATGATGTTGCCGGGCTTTGTGGCAGGCTACATTCAGGAGGAAATTGGATACGTAAACTTCTTCTGGATGGTTATGGTGTGCTGCATTGCTACACTAGTGATTACATTCCTTGCCGAGCGCAAGATCGACCCGGAATACGGAAAGAAATAATGGATTTTTTCAAGATTTGACACAATGATGATCAGAAAGATATTTTTCGTGATGGCATTTGCCGCTGCTGCGGTGGCGGCAAGTGCACTGGTGAAGCCAGGTGTGGAAACTCTGCGCGACAATGGTTTCAAGGTGCTCGAAGGGAAGCGCGTGGGATTGATTACCAACCCTACGGGCGTTGACAACAACCTGAAATCGACCGTAGACATTCTCCACGAGGCACCCAATGTGCAGCTTGTGGCACTCTATGGCCCTGAGCATGGTGTGCGCGGCGATGTGCATGCCGGCGATACGGTTGGCAACTCGGTTGACCCGGCTACCGGCGTGAAGGTGTATTCGCTCTACGGCAAGACGCGCAAGCCAACTAAGGAGATGCTTAAGGACATCGACGTGCTGGTGTATGACATTCAGGATATTGGTTGCCGCTCGTTCACCTTCATCAGCACTATGGGAGTGGCAATGGAGGCGTGTGCCGAGCAGGGCAAGGAATTTGTCGTTCTCGACCGTCCGAATCCACTTGGAGGCTTCAAGGTGGAGGGCAATCTGGTAGAAAATGGCTTCACGTCGTTTGTGAGCCAGTTCCCCATTCCTTACATCTACGGTCTTACTCCCGGAGAGCTTGCAATGATGCTCAATGAGGAGGGTATGCTCGAAGGTGGCAAGAAGGTTAAGCTAACCGTGGTGCCCATGACAGGCTGGCACCGCTACATGAATTACCGCCAGACCGAAATGCCGTGGCTGCTGCCATCGCCTCACATCCCAAATCCCGACGTGAGCGACTACTATCCTGCAACAGGAATCCTTGGTGAGCTTTATGTCATTTCGATTGGAGTGGGCTATACGCTGCCGTTCCAGCTCATCGGTGCACAGTGGATTGATGCCGAGCAATTTGCCATGAAGATGAACGCATTGCAGCTTCCGGGCGTGATTTTCCGCGCTATTCACTACAAGCCATTCTATGGCACCGGCAAGGGTGAGAACTTGCAGGGTGTGCACATCTACATAACAGATGCTCTCGATGCACCG
>CAMFSS010000014.1 GCA_945983195.1 uncultured Prevotellaceae bacterium
GCTCTGATATATGCCATATCCTTCTATCTCATGCAGAAGCAGATTGACCCGGAGAATGTGATGACAAGCATATTCAAGAACAAAATCTACATTTTCTTGCTGCTTCCCACGTTCTTGAACGAGACAAAAGTGGGATTCATTTTTATGCTGATGTACTTTGCGCTTCTCATTCCGTTCAACCGAAAGATATTCATTCGTGCATTGATGGCAATCCCTATCATAGTGCTTCTATTTGTTGGCGCGGCATACGGCTATGTGCTATCTACCGGTGGTAGCGGAGGCGATGTGTTCTCGCTTGAATACTACACTGAAATGTATCTTTATGATGGTGGGGAAAATTCGGCTGAATACGCCGAATGGCTTTTTGACACCGGTGCAGCAGAAAAGGAGGATATCCCTCGATTTTCGAAGCTTATGCTTCTTGAGGACTTGGATATAGAGAATCCGGGCCATAAATCCATTGGTTTCGGACTTGGGCAATTCAAGGGTGGTACAATGATTCAAAATTCAGCATTTTTCAGGAAATATGAGTGGATGCTGATTGGCTCAATTCCATACATTTTCCATGTGTATGTGCAGATAGGCTTGATAGGGGTGGCATTGATGATATGGTATTTCTTTAATTACTTTGCCCGACCAGGCGGACGTGCATCATCATTCTCCCGCAACTATAATGTGCAGATCTACCATCTGCTTGTATTTTTGATTATCATGTTCTATAATGACTCAATCCGCGATAACTTAATGATGATGGTGCTCACATTCATCTCTCTATCGGCATGGTATGCCCCTGAAAAAGAAGAAGCCGACACTGAAATGCCGGCTTTAGAAGATTGATTATAGCACGTGTTGCTGCGTATCACATAGCTACGACTATTGGTGTGGAATCGCGGTCGTAGGTTATTATGTATTTTCCTAATTGGGAAATGGTGGCATACACTTTGTTCCCTATTGCTATGTCGATTGTTGCTCCATTGGAGATGCTGCACACAAGTGTCATGCGAGGATGCAGCTTGTAAATTGTGCCTTTCAGATCGATGGTAAGTTTCATTTTCTTGTCGATTGTGATTTTGCACATGTCCGAAAGCACCATTTGTCGGTCGTAGGTGCTGACAAACAAGTCGATGAAAGATATTCGCTGATTGGTTGTCGAGTTGTAATAGAGCTGTTTCATCATGTTGCATTGAGGAAGTTCGGTGCCGGCAAACACTGTGTTGCCATTTGCTATGAGTCGGTTGAATCCACTGCCTCCACCCATGCCTGAATCAACAATGCGGTTCTCGATGACCACTTGCGAGCAGTCAGTTGCCGACAGACGATTGTAGGGGAACATGCTTTTTATGTCGAAAGTGCAGAATCCGCAATCCTTTAGGACAAGCCATTTGTCGCCGCTTATGCTCTCGCTCATGCGGCACTCGTTGAAGATGTTGTTTCGGGCGAAGAAAAGACTTACCGGGGTGACGATTCCCTCAAACCCTATGCAGTTGAACACATTTCCGTTGATATAGTCGGTATTTTCAGGTGAAGCGACGCTGTTCTCTTTCACATACACGCCATATTCGCCCGACATTCTGCCGCCGAAGAATTGGTTCTCATTCACCCACACCTTATGCACTATCGACGGGTCTTTCCACAGGTCGATAAAAATGCAATATCGGCAGTCGATATATTGCCAGGATATTTTGTTGTATTGCGAGCCGGCATATTTTCTGCCATCAGCGAGGTCGGGGGTGAAGTCGAAACCTTTCTGGAGGTTCATCACCCTGTCGATGCTGATATTGCTATTGAATACATTCCCTCTGAAACTTACGCCTGTGCCAATGCGGTCGGTTGTGACACCGTTGGTCTTTCCATATCTCAATTGGCGCACTTTTATGTCTAAGTATTGTGAGGAAAGCTCCAGAATGGATATGTCGCTTGTGGTGAATATTGTGCCGGCACACTCCAGCTTCGAATAGAGCCGGTTGATTTTGATGGGTGAGTTAACCAGATAGCTCTGTCGAGGCAACATCACTGTAGATTTCCCGGCTACGGCTAAAGCAGAGTTGATGGCTTTTGAATCATCGGTGTTCCCATCACCTTTGGCACCCCACCAGTGGGCTGATATGTGAGGGTTGGCAAAAGCACCCTTTATTGTGACCGATTTGAAGATCTGATAGTCGGGGGCGCAAACTTCAGTGTCGGTGAGTGTTAGTGTTCCGCCTGAAATAGAGCCTCCTGAAAATAGCAGTGTGCAGCCAGAAGGCACTTTCACGTTACCACTGAGTGTGATGTCGTTGTTGATGATGTAAGTGGTGTTGGCGGTGGAGAAAGCCGATTGGCTCACTGTTTCGCCACTGCGAGTGCCTATTTCCGTCTTTTTGATGGCGGCAAAGACTGTGCTGTAGGAGAAAATGCACATTAGGCATGCTATGAATGACAATAGGGGTCTTGTTTTCATTTTTCCAGTTTCAATTTTTATCAGTTTTAATCGGTTATTTCAGTGTTGAGCGAAGCCAATTGAGCGATTGCTCGCGGAGTGTTTGCAGCCGCGTGGAGGCGGCTGAAGTGTCGTAGTCGGGGGCAATTTCAGCTATTGGTTTGCCTATCGGTGTGATGCACTGCTCCAGGTGCACATCACGAAGCAGCGTGGACATGCGGTCGTCGGTGCTGTTGGGTGGAATGACGGTCACGAGCGGACGACCTAAATTTACGGCAAATGCCGTGCCGTGAAACGAAGAAGTAATCACCAATGCGGCATTGGCAAAAATGTCGATAAACTCTTCCACTGAGGCGTCGTTGCGGTGTAGAGGTGCCAAGTCGGCTATTTCGGCATCGACGTGTTCACTGATAAGAATCACCTCAAGATTCTTTTCGCGCTTGAAGTGCCGCACCACATCGTAGATGTATGGGCGTGGCTCAAAGGCGTAGTTGAGCATGTACACCAGCATGTAGGGGTGCTTGTGGATGAAGTGTGAGCGCGGAATCTTTGCCAGCCACTGCTCCTTGCTGATGAGCAGAGTGGGGTCGAGCAGCACAGCCGGTTCAATTGCAAGCCCCAACTGACTTTTTATGATGCCTATGCCATTTTTCTCGCGTACCGATAGCGCATCGAAGCGTGAAAGGTATTTGTGGAATTTGCGGACAAGAGCATCGGGCACTTCCTTTGAAGCAAAGCTCGATGCTATTGCTATGCGACGCACTCCATCGGGCACCCATGAGAGCATGAATGCTGAGTCGCCGTGCTGGAAGCGTACATTCCACACCTGGTCGGAGCCTACGGCAATGGCATCATATCCGCTCCAGTCGGCAGCTCGCAGGGCATCGAGGCTGTTGAAGCTGCGTGTGAATTTGAGATGCTGTTTTCGGAAGCGGCGCAGATGCTTGATTATGCGGTGGCGCTTTAGCACACACAGCGACTGCGCAATCACTGAGAGCAGCTTCAGCCGTGGTGTGCCTTGCGCGTGGTGCCATTCGTTGGGGTGCTTGTAGTTGATGATGCGACATTCGCAACCCTCGTTTTCAAGTACGAGCTGGGTGGCGTAGGCTTGCAGCACTGAGCCGTAGTTTGGCACTGCAAAAATGGTTATAACTCCTATTTTCATGGCGATTATATTTTGATTTTGAGTCGGCGCAATATTTTGTTGACAGTAAAAGCCGCGTTCCAGCCTGCTGCCGGAAGTTTTATGCCCTTGCGTAACAAGAACATAAACATGCCGTAGGCGGCTGCACGATGCACATTTTCGTGCATCTGCCCCTCGGCTGCCACTTCAAGCGGATGAGGGTTGATGGTGCAGCCGTTGAGGCTCTCGACCACTTCACGGCCTTTATCGGTGAAGGACACGATTGTGCTTACTCCGGCATCATTGCGGCTGTAGGTGTCGCCCCAGGCATCACCAATGCGAATATCGGCTGAAGATTTATCCCATTTATATTTGCACTGCTTCATGCATGCCTTGCCGCAGCACACATCACCGAGGAAGAACTTGTAGAAAAGGTCACCTTGCGACAAGCGTGACTTCAGAGTGCCTCCAGAGCCTTTCACAAGCATTGCCCACGAGTCATGCCAGCCCAGACACAAGACACGCCAAACAACTGCAAAAAACTCACTTGCTGCCCATGGTTGCAGCGAGTGCGTCTTCAGAGTCGGCAATGAAGTGCTCGGCACGGCGTTCATTGGCATTGTAGCGCACGCCACACACTTTGTAGCCACTGTGGAGCAGATGTCGGGCGATCTCAAAGCCTATGCCGCCTGAGGCACTTCGGGCAAGCACGGCAGAGTCGTTGCTCCATCCGCACCAACTGCCGGTTACGCGATTTTCAAGAGCCAAATCTTTGTGCAGAAATGCGCAATTCTCCACACATAATTTGCAGTGAATGCACTTGTCGGGCTCATCAATGAACGGTTGGTAGAACCCGTCATCGTTGAGCCTAATGTCGATGATGTTCTTCGGGCAACTCACGGCGCACACACCGCAGCCGAAGCAATTCTTCACCTTTGATACGTTCTTCATACTTCTTTCGTAAGTAGGTTACAACAAAGATAGGTTAATAAATTGATTTAGACAAAAAAATCGCTTGTAGAAATACAGCAAGTCAGATTATCTGACGATTAATCGCTTTATTCTTTTTTTAGCACTTGTTATGGTGAAGTGAATGTAGTATGCGAAACGTTGAGCGCATACTGACTGCAAACATTTCCACTTCTTCAAATCAGATGGAAGTAATGTGTTTGTGTTTATGTTTTGCTTGGTTTCTGTTATTATCTCAGAGTTAGGATCTATAATTCTGCCTTGAAGCGTGTTGCAATCATATAATTGCCGAATTATATAGGCATAGAAAGCACTCTTGATGCCGGGATAGTTGAACGAACCTAACAACAAGCTTTTGATATGCTGGAATAAAATATTCCATTGCTCGAGCGGCATTGATGTGGATTTTGAGAGGCTCTCATTTCGGAATAGATAATTATAGGCAACGATATTTTGGTCAATAAATACTCGTTCAATTCGTGTAGATATGGCTATTAGCATTAATAAGTCCTCATTGTTTCTTATTTCTTTCGGCGTTTGCCAATCAAGAGATTGAAAAAGATTTGATCTGTAGAGCTTCGCAACTGGTCCAACACTTGTGTTTGATAGCAATAAAGCTATAATATACTCAATGCGACTAATTGATCCGTGGATTTTGTGTTGAAACACGTTCTTGTTATTTATATTGAGGGTGCCGATAACTATATCATATTTTTGGCTTTTCGCAATATTGTAAAGCTTCTCAATCGAGTCGGGTGTAATTGAATCGTCACTGTCAACAAATTCAATCCATTGACCCATAGCTTGTGAGACGCCGAATTTGCGTGCTGCTGTTGCACTTCAATTTTCGTTATGTAACACGCGGTTTCTAATGTCTTTATGTGCATATTAATCTCAAATAAAGCGAGAAGCATCAGTTGAACCATCATCTACGAGAATCAGCTCAAAGTCCTTGAATGACTGTGCTAATATACTATCAACACAACGTGGAAGGTAATTTTGCACATTGTAAACCGGTATTATAATAGATATGATTGGCTTTTCCATATATATTAATTAGTTCTTTTCAATTTGTGGACTTTATTTGCAATAATACTCACAACGTAGCTCCGTTCATTTTTGTTGATGCCAAATAACCATATTGATATGCCGCTTATTGCCAAAGAAGCCACGACATACGTAATAAGCATTGATATGGAGTTTACATGTATAAGTCCGGTGAGTAAGTGACATGCTGTTGCACTTATAGCCAAAACTTTTATGCATGGCCATAAGATTTTTGTGAAATACAGCCGAATGTGAAGATTGATTTGAGGATATGTAATGAAAACTCTCACGAATTGTACTGCTAATTCAGTGAACATATATACAGAAAGTGTTTGCACAGGATTAATGTGGTAACACTTTAGTAGGACGTATGCAATAGGGATAATCAAAAGCAATAGAGACCCTTCCCAAATCTGGAATTTCTTAACGTTTCCGGTGGCTTGAATCGCTGTAATAGTCGGGTTGCGTAAGGTGCTATTAAGACCAATAATTAAGATCATACGAATGAATGTCCCACTATATTCCGGAACTTCGGTCAACCACAGATTCAAGATGTAATCAGTGTTGAAATATATAGGTAGTGCAATAATTAACATAAGGAAGAAGCCAAATCGCGAGCTCATAAGGACGAGATTGTGCATTCGAGATAGTTCGGAAGCAGCATAGGATTTTATTATTTGAGGGTTGATGGCGGTCTGGAAATTGTTGGTAAATGAATAAATAGCCACTTGTACTTGTTGTGAAATACCTCTTGCTGCATTTACAATCGGTCCAAAAAACAAGTTAAGGAGAATGTTTAATCCTTGTGTATATCCCAAAAAGGCGAGATTCCCATTGAAAATCCAGCCTGCATAGGTGAGGATAGGTTTGATTCGCTCCTTGTCTAAGCAAAGATGATACTTGCTCTCCTCAAATTTGCGATGGCAATAAAGTGTGTAGATTAATCTGACTGATATTTTTGCAATAACAATAAGCACGGCATACATTATAAGACGATCGTATGGAGCAACCAAAAGAAGGAATGCAATTGCAAGCTGTATACATTTGTCATAGATTGATACAAATGCGAATGCCGACATTTTTTCGTGTGCTATGATTAAAGAATTATAGGGGGTGCTGATAAACTCAATTAATTTGGCTATTACAGCGCATTGATAGACCCAGAGTGTCGCATTCATGCGCCCGTCGGGGACAACCAGCTTGTTAGTCACAAACCATAGACCTATTGTCTCACATAGAATAAGGATCAGAATTGCAAATATATAGTGCAGAGTAACTATGCAATCAAATGTTTTTTGTATTTCAATTTTGTTGCCTGTGCCTTGCGAGAATGTAATGAAGCGTGCACTTGCTCCAATTAATGTGGAGTTTACAAAACCCATCATTGTTACCACTCCTCCAACGACATCGTAAACGCCAAAATCCTCTACTCCTAATGCTTTGAGTACAATGCAGCCTGCCTATTGCAAATATCATACAAAGATACTCAATTATGTTTACAAAAGCAAAATTGGTGTGACTTTTTGGCTATTTTGGACGCCAACTATGAAATCTTTTGTGAAATAGGCGCGATATGTGGGTGATTTTAGCTACCTTTGCATTATTATTGGAGATAAAGCATAAATAAAGAATGAGCCCTAAAGTGTCAATTATTGTGCCTGTCTATAAGGTGGAGAAGTATCTGAAGCGATGCGTCGATTCACTGGTGGGGCAGACGCTCAAAGATATAGAAATAATTCTTGTGGACGACGGTTCGCCCGACGGTTGCCCTAAGATGTGCGATGACTTTGCTGCCGCCGACAGCCGCATAAAGGTGGTCCACAAGCCTAATGGCGGACTCGGGAGTGCCCGCAATGCCGGGCTTGAAGTGGCTCAAGGCGAGTATGTGGCTTTTGTGGATTCCGACGATTATGTGCTTGCCGAGACATACGCCACTCTTGTGGCTGAAGCTGACAAACATAATCTTGATGCTGTATTTAATGGCTACACTTATCATTATCCCGATGGAAGCAGAGATGAGCGTATATGCAAACAGATGCTTTGCATTGGGCGTAACGAAGTGAAAAGCTATATATCCGGGTTGTTGGCAAATGATGGCTCGGTTGTGGTTTCAGTATGTATGGGCATTTATCGTGCCACGGTAGTTAGAGATTATGCTGTGCGCTTCTTGTCTGAGAGAGAATATCTTTCTGAGGATATTTTGTTTAATGTGCATCTTCTTGTGAAATGCAATAGAGTGGCAAGGCTGTCGAAGTCGTTCTATAATTATTGCTGTAATGAAGGTTCGCTAACGCAAACATTCAAGGAGAGTAAGATTGAATGTAATTTCCGCCTTTACGAAACAATCAGCAAGTGCCTCACTGAGAATGGTATGGCTGATATCACGGTGATGGCTAAGTCGCTGATGCTCGATTACACTGTGTGGCTGATGAAGATGCTTTTGCTTTCGGAAAAGAGCTACACTGAGAAACGCCGTTTGTGCAATGAGATTTTCGATTATCACGAGTGGGGAAATGTGGCAAAGGCTCTTTATTCACTGCCAAGTGTGAAACCGGCTAAGCGAATGTTGTTGTTTTTAATCACCCATAAGATGGTGTTTAGCAGCTATCTGTTTTTTAATGTTTTTTACCGATTGCTTAAGCGATGACTATTGTTGGCTGTCAATCGTGATAAATGTATGTTGATATGAGGATTCTACTGGCTAATAAGTTTTACTACCGTCGTGGTGGCGATTGCATCTACACCATGAATCTGGAGAAGCTGCTCAAGGCTAAGGGGCATGAGGTGGCGGTGTATGCCATGCAGTACCCTGAGAATGAGCAGAGCGAGTGGAGCCGCTATTGGCCTGCGAATATGACCGGGCTGCGTGCCGTGGTGCGCCCGTTTGGCGTGCGTCAGGTGGTGCGAGGGTTCTCTCGGCTTATTGATGATTTCCGCCCCGATGTGGTGCATCTCAACAACATTCACTCGCAGCTTAGCCCCGTCATTGCTGAGATTGCCCATAGCAAGGGTGTGCGTGTGGTGTGGACGCTTCATGACTCGAAGCTTGTGTGTCCGTGCTACACTTGTTCGCGCAAGATTGGCGGCAAGCTCACTTGGTGCACCGAGTGCTTCACCGACAAGACGGCAGTGATTCGCCACCGCTGTATGCATGGCAGCCTTCCCGGCTCAGTGGTGGGCTATCTGGAGGCTCGCAAGTGGACTCGTGAGAGGCTTGAACGCTGCACCGACGTTTTTCTGCCCCCATCGCAATTCATGAAGGATACTTGTGTGGCTGGGGGTTATACGGCTGAAAAATTCAGCGTGCTTTGCAACTTCATTGATGTAGCGAAGATTCCGCCCTTTGAGGATATGCCTAAGGGCGACTATTGTGTGTATCTTGGTCGCGTGAATGAGGTGAAGGGTGTGCCTACGCTATGTAAGGCTGCTGCCCGGTTGGGTAAACGGCTAATTGTGATTGGTGGCGGCGAAATGTTGCCTCAGTTGAAGCAGGAATATGCCGGGTGTGCCGATATTGAGTTCCTCGGACAGATGAATTGGGACGATTTCATGCCTATTGTGCGCAAAGCCCGCTTCATGGTGCTTCCTGCCGAGTGGAGCGAGAACAATCCGCTCACAGTGATTGAAAGCCAAAGCCTCGGCACTCCGGTGCTTGGAGCGAGAATAGGAGGTATCCCCGAACTGATTGAGGAGGGCGTGAGCGGAATGACGTTCACTTCGGGCGATGTCGATGACCTTGCGGCAAAGATTTCGGCGATGTGGAATTATTCTTTCGACTATCGTGCCATTGCTCTGAATGCTGTGGAGCGGTACTCGTCGGAGGCTTACTACGATAAACTTATGCGCTACTATCGAGGCGAAGAGTAATATTTCCGGTAGTGGTCTTGATGCGCTGAAGCCGAAAAATCGGGGCTTTGGTAAATAATAAAATGCTTCTTGTTTCGTTATCTTAATAATAGGTGACTTGCTGCGCTGACGCTGCAATTGCCGGGTTTTTGTGTAACTAACATTGAATCAACGAAAGACGACAATATATATGGTGAAAAATAGCATACCTACTCCTACTGATGCGAGCATCATTCTAACCTACCGTTGCCCTATGCGGTGCCAGATGTGCAACATCTGGCAGAATCCTACCGACAAGAAGGAGGAGATTGTGGCTGCCGACTTGCGCTCGCTGCCACAGCTTAAATTCATCAATCTTACCGGTGGTGAACCTTTTGTCCGTGAGGATATTGCTGAGATAGTGGAGGAGTGCTACAGGCACACCAAGCGCATTGTGATTTCTACCAGTGGTTGGTTTGAGGACCGCATTATTGCACTGGCAAAGCAGTTCCCAAATATCGGCATTCGCATTTCAATTGAGGGCTTGAGCAGGAAGAATGATGAACTGCGCGGCCGCGAAGGCGGTTTCGACAAGGGGTTGCGCACGCTTCTCACGCTTCAGCACATGGGGCTAAAGGATATAGGATTCGGCTGCACGGTCTCCAACTACAACTCAAAGGATATGCTTTCGCTTTATAAGCTTTCGCTGAGTCTTGGAATGGAGTTTGCCACGGCGGCTTTCCATAATTCATATTACTTCCACAAGAGTGACAATGTGATTACCAACCGCGATGAGGTGTGTGGCGACTTTGCGCAGCTTGTGGAGATGCAATTGAAGGAGAACAGCCCGAAAAGCTGGTTCCGTGCCTGGTTCAATATGGGGCTTATCAACTATATTGAGGGCAATCGCCGTATGCTCCCTTGTGAGGCCGGCTCAGCCAATTTCTTCATCGATCCGTGGGGTGAGGTGATGCCTTGCAACGGCTTGGAGAAGAAATACTGGAAGGAGTCGATGGGAAACATTCACGATGCGCCTTTCATGGAGATATGGCAGAGCGAGCAGGCTGAGAAGGTGCGTGCAATGGTGCGCCGCTGCCCGAAGAACTGCTGGATGGTGGGCACTGCAAGTCCGGTGATGCACAAGTACATCAAGTATCCGGCAAAGTGGGCTTTGCAGAACAAGATGCGCTCGTTGCTTGGCAAGAAAATCGACATAACTCCGTGCTACTGCAATGTGGGGCAGGACCCGCAGCAGGGCGATTTGCGCGAAAAATTCTGAGTGAAAGATATGAAGATAGTGGTGACCGGTACGCGTGGCATTCCTTCCATCATGGGTGGTGTGGAAACGCATTGCGAGGAGCTGTTCCCCAGGGTGGCTGCTTTAGGATATGATGTCACGGTGATGCGCCGGAGCAGCTATGTAGCCGATTCGATGACCGAATGGAATGGAGTGAAGCTTGTGGATATTCCCACACCGCGCAAGAAGGCTTTTGAGGCTATTGTGCACACTGTGCGCGCGGTGATTGCTGCACGTAGGCTCGGAGCCGATGTGGTGCACATTCACGCCATTGGGCCTGCTTTGGTCACTCCGCTTGCCCGCTTGCTGGGCATGAAGGTGGTTTTCACACATCACGGTCCCGACTACAACCGCGACAAGTGGGGCACTGCCGCCAAGATGATGCTGCGCCTGGGTGAGAAGCTCGGCTGCCGGTTTGCCAACAGGGTGATAGTGATTTCCGACGTAATTCGCAATTTAATAGCCGCCAAGCACGGTCGCACGCAAGGCGTGAGCCTCATCTACAATGGTGTGCCTGCGCCCGACAAGTGCCATTTCCACGATTATTTCAGTGAGCTTGGTATCACCGAGGGCAATTATGTGCTCGGCATGAGCCGCTTTGTGCCCGAGAAGAACCTGCATCACCTCATTAAGGCATTTTCGCGCGTGAAGCCCGATGGCGTGAAGCTGGTTATTGCCGGCGACAGCGATTTTCCCGATGAATATTCCGAGGGGTTGAAGCAGTTGGCTCGCGACAATGGAGTGGTGCTCACCGGATTTGTGAAGGGGCGGAAACTGCACTCTCTTCTCACCAATGCACGATGCTTTGTGCTGCCGTCGAGCCATGAGGGGCTGCCGATTGCCCTGCTTGAGGCTATGAGCTACGGCTTGCCGGTGATAGTGAGCGACATACCTGCCAATCTCGAAGTCGGGCTTTCTGAGGAGTACTATTTCCCCGTGGGCGATGTCGATGCTCTTGCTTCGCGCCTGAGTGTGCTGTGTGAGGCGCCGTTGGCCCGAATCGACTATGATATGGCAAAGTATGACTGGAACCACATTGCAAAAGAAGTGAGCGATGTCTATCGCTCACTCCAATGATAACCCCGCGCATTTGTGTGCGCTATCTAATGTGCCGTATAATCATCACATACGGCGGTAGATTCTGAAGTCAATTGGGGTGTAGCTCATCTTTTTGTCGCGTGTGCGGCAGCGTCCGAGCCACTTGTGGAAATTCTCTTTTTTCAATTTGTTGGGCAATATCACTTTGAAGAAGTCAGTACCCAATTTCTCCCCCGATTTCTCCCCTCCGGCTTCATCTGAAGCCTTCACGAACTCGTTGGGCGAGAATATCACGCAAAAGCGATCCCATTCCACGAATTTGTCCGTACCCATTATCATTTCGTCTATTTTGCGGTCGTTTTCGCCTTTATTGATGTGTCTTGGGTCTGTTGAGAAGAATACGTACTCCTTTTCAGCCTCGATCTTGTACGACTGGAGGTCGCTCTGGCTGTAGGGCAGCAGTCTGTACACATAGTCCCCCTCACCCTGCTCATAGACTACGAGGTAGCCGTCCACAGGAGCTTTGAAGTAGAGGTACACCTGGTCGCCCGAATAGAATTTGTCGTCTTCGTGCCTGAATGTAGTTCCGTTGCGGAGTATGTGTGCCTCCACCGGCGGTGCTTCGTTGGTGATTTCACGCGCCTTGAATTTCACTCGTGCAGTGATTGTCATCAGCCCTGTCGACGGGTCGATTTCTCGATTTATTTCGGGCTTCATCACGTCTTGAATCCATTCGCCTTTCACCTCATTTAGTCCTACATGCTTGAAGCTCGTCTTTGAGCCGTCGGATTCGGTGTAGTTGGTGCTGTTGATAATCGTTCCGAATTCCTTGCTTAGAGCCTCAACCATCGCAAATTCTATGGCTTTGGCTTCGGCTACGTTTTGTGGCTCGTTCTTCTCCACAAGATAGCGGTAGACGCCTTCCACTGTGGCAGTACGCTGTGCCATTGCAGCAGTAGCAGTCACAGTGAGCGCGAGTGCGATGATAGTCGTTCGTAATTGAGTCATTGCTATGAGTTTTTTTATTTTTGTATTAATGTTTGTGCTTATTTCAGCTTCAGCACACCCCATGTGCCCATAAGCGACATGTCATACTCCACGCTCGGCTCCTGCTTGCGCTTCTTGTCGTGGAGCGACTGTCGGCGCACATTGCTCTGCACATACTGGAACAGCTCGCCGAGCTGCACTTCACCCTTGCTTTCCTTAAGTTTCTTCAGCAGGAAGTAGGTGAACATGCCATGGTGCTGGTCGGTGTAGGGGAATGCTATCTGGTCGCCCGTGCAAGCCGTCATCACAACCATGTTTTCGCGCGGTACGCTGGCCTTGGGCTTGATTACTGTGCCGCGTGCCTCCACAAGCATGTTGCCCGCCTTCGCTGCGCCACTGTACGAGCAGTCGAGGAACACATTGATGCTTTGCACGCCGGTTGCCGAGAGGCTCTCGTAGAAGTTGTCGATGAGGATTGAGCCCGACATGGTGAGCGGAGATCCGTCGACTGCAAGCAGATATGCCTCCTGTGTCTCCAGATTGGGCACACCGTGACCCGAGTAGTACACTATCACGCGCGCCTTGTCGGCATATTCTCTCATCAGATCGCAGAAGTTGCTGATTTCGCCCAGCATCTCCAGGTAGCTGGCATCGCTTATGCGCCTGATGTTCTTTTTCGGTATTCCCAGTGTCTTCAGGCAATAGTCCTCAAACGAGCGACCGTCATTCAGGGCGTAGTTCACCTTGTCGGCAAATGTGTAGTTCTCGTTGCTTATCACAAGAGCGAAAGTGTAGGGGTTCTGAATGGAGTCGGTAGGTATGTCGATGTCGATGTCCGACTTCTTGTTGTCGTCGCCGATGTCGATTGTAGAGCTTCCGATGGTCTGCTTCGCCTTTTTCGTTTCAATTCCGGCGAGCAGGTCGTTGTTGAGCACCGATATCGGGTTGGTCACTTTCACGTCCACGTTCTCATATTGCAGGTTCTCGGTGATGTCGTATTTGTACGACATTCCCGACTGCGACACGAACGTAAGCCCTGCAAGCACGAGCGAGTCGCCCGATATGTCGTATTTCGGATACGATGCACTCACACGTCCGTGATCCCAGTCCTCCTTGAACTTCTGTGCCTGGTCGCCTTCAAGCGGTACGCGCACCAGCATGTTGCCGCGGTTGTAGTGTATGAGGTAGACCTCATGGTCGGCATCGTAGCCGCCAATGGTGATGTTGCCTACGTTGAGCACTGCACCGTAATGGCGTATGTATGATTCCTTCGCATTCTGCACCAGCTCACGCTTTTTCGCTTCGAGTCCTTCGCCGGAGGTGCGCTCCTCGTAGTCGGCCTTTTTCTCAAATTGACCTTTCTGCATCCATGCGCGCAGCTTGTCGTCGAGATACGACTGTAGGAACACTGAGAACACCGGTATGCCGTTTGATGTGACGCGGCTGCCTTGCTGCACCGTCGTCTGCTCTGCGAGCACCTTCTTTGAGCTTTGCATCGCGTCGATTTGCCTGCCTATGCGCTGTGCCACTTGCATTGCCTCGTCGCGGCGGCCGAGCAGCAGGTAGGTGTCGATTAGTCCGTCGAGATATTGCTTTTCGGGCTTCTGGTTGTTGACTATCACGAAAAGTCGGGCTGCATTCTCCAGATATGGCACGAGCGACGGGTCGGGCGCGCCGGTCGATGTCACGCGACCTTTGTCCATCTCCATTATCACATAGTTGTAGCTTGAGCGGGCAAGCATCTTTATGTAGTCGTAGTTGTCGCGGTTGGTGTCGTAGAGGGCTTCACTGATTTTCAGACTGGTGAAATAGTCGCCCTTAGCTTCGGCTATTCCTGCTCGCAGTTCATACAGGTCGATGGGCTTGGGCTTTGTTGCCTCAAAGGCAGGCAGATACAGCTCGGCTTGGGCTGCATTCCGCGCGCGAATGTGGTATTTTATGATGTCGTGGAGCATCTGCTGGTCGGTAGGATACTTCTGCACGCCTCGCATAAGGGTGAGAATCTGGTTCTCGCTGTCGAGTGTGTAGCCGTATGACTTGCTGAGGAAGATGAGCACCATGCGCTCGTTTTTCAGCTCATGTGTGTCGAGATAGGCTTTCAGATACACAATTGCCTCGTCAAACTTCTGTGTGTTGTATTTGTTCGATGCCACATAGTAGAGCAGCGATGGGTAGTATTCCGACATTGTGATGCGCTCGTTCTTGAATGCGTCGAGCCACGGTATGTTGATGTATTTTTCGAGCAGGCTCACGCCCATCACATGGTTGTTCTGCTGCGAATAGTAGATTCCGGCTATTTGCAGTTGCGGATGCAGCAGGCGCAGTCGATCTTTCACCTCCACATAGTCGTTGGGGGTGATTTCGCTCGATTGCAGATAGTCGATGTTGCGCTGCACGCACTCGTTGAGGATGCGGTAGACGTATTCCTTGTTGGCACCGGCGTCCTGTTGTACCGTTTCGTAGCAGTGCAGCAGGCTGTCGGCCTCCATTTTCAGCGAAGGCTTCACACTGCTGATGCTATCTGCCATTGTCTGTGCAGCTCCGGTCGACAGTTCGGGCGTTGTTGCGGCGGTCGCAGTCACCACCACAGGCTTGTTGCCCGGGTTTTCTTCAGCATCTTCAGCCAGGCTCTGTGCCGAGGCGTTTGTGCTGCTGATGGCGGCAAGTGCTATTGCTGCTGTGAGTGGGAATAGGGAGAATCTCATCTTTGCACGTTGTCAGTTAATAAAATGTCGGTTGGTCATATAAAGTGGGAAATGGGTGTGCCGCAATATTAATGTGGCACACCCCAATCCGCTGTCGTTAAGTCGATTTATTTGTTCTTGAATGCGTCGATAAACTTGAGCTGCACCTTGATGCGGCGGAACTGGCTGCCCTTCTCCTTTGCTACGTCGATGAAGTATTTGTAGTCGGTGGCGATAGAGGCTCCGCTAAGCACATTCTTGTTGAGGTAGTCCGAGAGTCCTATGGCACGCACGAGGGCGAGCTGCTCGTTGCTCTTGATGCCTTGCGATTTGGTCACGTTCATCGTTGTCAGTTCGCCGTTCTGATATGCAAGCTGGTCGGTGATGTCGCCATATTCGCCCTTGTAGGCGAGTGTTCCGATGATAGGAGTTGCGTCGGCTGAGCCGGTAACCGAGATTTCAAGCTTCTTGCCCTCTTGCAGATACTTGGCGAAGTCGCCGTTGAGCGATGTCTTCACGATGTCGAGCATCTGCACGGCGGCATTCGACTCTTTTGTGTTGTATTTGCCGGCCTTGAAGTCGTCGCGGGCTGAATATTCCTCTTCAACCTCATATTCATATTTCACAAGGTAGTTGAGAATCTTGTTGCCGTCGGCATCAACGTCCTTCTCCACCTCGGTTGCCACATTGATGTGGGTGTGGTCGGTGAGGATGTTGTCGTTCTTTGCCGCAGTCATCACTTCCTCCTTCACTTCCTCAAGCTTGGCAGCCTCTATGCTTGCGAGCTGCACCACTTCCATTGGCACAAACGACTCCTCGTCGAATGCCATGCTCTTGCGGTTCAGGTTGTCGTAGATGTACACCTTGCCTGTGGTCTTGTTGCGCGCTTCGGTGTAGATAACCTCGAATTTGTCGTCGGCGGTAAGACCGTACTGAGTGTTGAAGAACTCCAGGTCGTCGATAGTCTTCAGGTCCTTCAAGTCGTCGGCTGGAATGTTCAGGTAGATTGATGGCATTTCGTTGAAGTCGATGGCGAGTGCCTGGCTGCCCTCGAAGTAGTTACCGAATTTAGCGGTTTCGTTGCCGATGAGGTCGCCTGCCATTGGGGTGCTGATCTGGGCCTGAAGTGAATGTGCGTTGTTGG
>CAMFSS010000015.1 GCA_945983195.1 uncultured Prevotellaceae bacterium
ATCAGCAATCATTACAAGCCGAAGGAGGAGGTCGAGCGGGGTGTGCTGCACACTATCTGTGGATTGCCGACATACTTGATTTCGCCGGCACCGCTGATTGAGGCATTGAGCGACGTGGTGGCATTGCACATTATGTCGCCCGAACCACTCACTTTGGCTGTCACTTGTGTAGATTGAAGTTTGCGTGCATTGAGGTCGCCTGCACCCGTCACGCTGTAGGTTGCCACTTCCACTTTGCCGCCTTTCAGCTCAAGGTCGCCCGAGCCTGATACGGCAGCAGTGAGTGACGATGCGGTGATATTTTCACATTCCAAATCGCCTGCTCCGGTCACGGCAAAGCTGAGGGTGGCAGCTTTCACGTGCATATCGAGTTCAAGGTCGCCTGCTCCGGTCACGGCTGCATCAATTTTGCCGGTGGCAGTCACACCTTTCAGTTCCATATCGCCTGCTCCGGTCACGGCGAGTTTAAGGTCGCTTGCCGAAATGGGCGTTGGGACCTCAATTTCGCCCGATGAGGTCACTGCCAACGACTTGATTGCCGGCGAACTGATGGTGATAATTACGTTGTTCTTGTCGCCTTTCGATTTTACTGCCACGTCATCGGGATAGCTAATCGAGAGCGAGCCGTTTTTGTTGTCGAGCACAATGAGAGGCAACAGATTGTCAGGACCACTCATTGAGAACTTTGTAGCACCGCCTTGTGTGTAGACGACTTTTGCCGGAATGTTGAGCGATATTCCGGTGATTTTCTCCATTGTCACCTGCTTCTCGGCACGCGTGCTGCTCGGAGTGACGGTGCGTGCTGCGCAGGAAATGCCCAATAAATGCGATGCGGCTACCAAGCCGACTATCAGTAGGTTGTGAATTGTACGTTTCATAATCAAAATATTCATTTTTAATGTTTTAATAATTCATTTTAGCTGAAGCAGCGCACACCACCTGTGCCCTTCCCTCTATATTGACGCTCACGACTGCCGAAAGGTTGCACCCGAGAGCGAATAAATTTTCGTTTTCAGGTGGCAACGGTCCTTCCGCCCAAGAGCCTACGGCTAAAATAATCTACAAATATATAAATAATTAGCCAAACTGCGCAACATATTTCGAAAATAAACGCACATTCCATTTCGGCTGCACATTTTTCTTCATCTTCAATGAAGCCACGCTGAATATGCATCGGGAAATTTGCTAATATGTGCCGGAAATTATACCTTTGCGGAAATTACAACAGCTTATTTATCATCAACGTGCCAATGATATGAAAAAGAATATATTGATGCAACTTTTTGCTGCTGTGGTGGCAGTGGCGATGACCCTGCCCGTGGCGGCTGAGTCGTTTATGCAACTCGACCATAATCCCTACGGCTACACTATTGTGCGCGAAAACTATCACGACATAGTGCTCGACCGATATGGCAACATATATATCACTGAAGATTCCCTGCCCGGCTGCGGTGCAATTTACTGCATCAACGATGAGTGTGTAGTTTTCGTTTGCAGTAATTATGACAATATTCATAGCACCGGGGTCAAAAATGAGGTGATGTTTGCTACACTCGACGGCAATGAGATAACTCGTGCCAACTACATTAACGACCTCTGCTTAAAGGAAGAAGGTTATTGCTTCGCAAAAGGCACAAACGGATTGTGGGGAATAGTGACCGAACACGGCCGATGGATTATTGAACCATCTGCCAAAGAATTGGAGAAAGCTCCATTTGAGTGGTGTCGATATGGCTACATCAAGAAGAAAGACGATTCTTCAGGCAAATGGGGAATCATCAACCTCGTAGGCAAGTGGGTGGTGCAGCCACAATTCAAGAACAGCAACGATATTGTGCCATTTGACAAAGATGAAATTTATGCCAAGCAAGGCGGCAAGTGGGGCAAGCTCGATGCCGGCGGCAACTGGACAGTGCAGCCGCAATACAAGGAACCGCGCGATATGCCTCAAAATCCCGACCTCATCTATCGCTTCAGTGTGGAAACCAAAAACAATTATGGCACGAAAAAGACCAAATGGGGCTACAAGCGCGGCGATGGCACAGTGCTGATTGAGCCTCGTTACAGCGATTGCGGCGAGTTTTCTGAAGGCTATGCCTGGGTGGAAGAAAACCTTTTTGAGAAATATTACATTAACACCAATGGAATTCGTGTAACAGAGAGCTTCAAAGAAGCCGGTAATTTCAAGAAAGGTGTGGCGAGAGTTATACTCAACAAGGAGGTGTATAACAGCAAATCAGGGCGTTTCGAAAAATCAGACAAAACTTATTTTCTCTTTCGCACTCCCGCCACCCTCAAGGAGTGGCTGGAGCTTGCTGTGATGCCGTGGGAGGGTGACTCGAACGACAAAATATAGGATATGGAGCCACTTGAGCCATTTCTGAAGCGCAAAATCGAGTCTGAAATCAATGCGTGGCAGAAAAAGGGCGAATTTGAATCGACAGCCGAGTGGCAGAAGCGAGTGAACGAGCGCACACGCCAGGCGAAAATCGACGCGCTCTCAAAGACCTACAAGGCTGAATATTCCAAAATGCTCGACAATCACAAAAAGGACTATGCCAGGGTGGTTGAAGACTATAAGAAATACTACGACAAGAAGTTTGACCTCTACGTTGATGCACGCATTGAGGAAATTGGCTTCAGCAACAACAAGCTCGAGCTTTCCACCTACGATGCCGACAACCAATCCTACATGATTCGCACCGGCTGCTCCATCGGCGACATTCTGCTGCCTGTTCCTATGGCTGAGGCGAAAAATTTCAAGGAGAAATGGGACGATGGGTTCCGCAAATACGCCAAGTTGCACTATATGCCGAGTGGCGACGACATGGTGCTCTCGTCGATCACTTTTGAAGATGCCTACGGCAAGACCTACACCTACGACAGCAACACAAAGGCGCAGTATGCCGTGACCGACATCGACTACAACTTCAAGCCCGTGGAGATTGCACTCAGCGACGAGGAGGACGTGACCTACACCTTCGACCCGGTGGAGGTGATAAAGCAATCGGTGGTGCACACCTCGGCTTCCAAGGGTGTGGGCGGCAAGAAGGCTGATGTGCAGCGCAAGAAGGTGATTGCCGGAACGCTCGCCGAAGTTGACAAGAATATCCCCAAAAATCCCGTCAACGCCGACCGCAACACATTTGCTGTGATTATCGCCAACGAAGACTACACTCAGGTGCAACCGGTGGAATTTGCTGCCAACGACGGACAGACTTTCGCAAAATACTGCACGCAGACGCTCGGCATTCCCGAAAACCGCGTCTACACCCACATCAATGCCACCTACGGCGTGATTCTCGACGTGATGCAGAAGCTTAAAGCTCTCGGTGAAGCCTACAATGGCGAAATCGACGTGATTTTCTACTATGCCGGACACGGAATCCCCGACGAGAGCACCAAGGACGCATACTTGCTGCCTGTTGATGCCAACGGACTAAGCTCGGCTGCCTGCTACAGCCTCAAGCGCCTCATCAAAGAGATTGAAGGTGTAGGGGCACGCACCGCAACGGTGTTTATCGACGCCTGCTTCAGCGGTGCCCAACGCACCGGCAACATGATTCACTCGGCACGCGGAGTGGTCATAAAGCCTAAGGAGTTCGAGCCTGAGGGCAATGTGGTGGTATTCTCAGCCACTAAGGACGATGAAACGGCTATGCCCTATCGTGACAAAAGACACGGACTATTCACCTACTATCTGCTGAAGAAGCTCCAGGACACAAAGGGTGCCGCCACAATGGGTGAACTGAGCGACTATGTGACCGACCGTGTACGCAAAGCCTCGGTTGAAGTCAACGGCAAGCCGCAAACCCCGACAGTGCGCTCCGACTACTCACTGCGCGACTCGTGGCGCAACTGGTCGCTGAAATAATGGATTTTGATAGATTTTGATTACTGCTGCCCGAAGGTTGCACCCGAGAGCGAATATATTCGCGCTTTCAGGTGGCGGTAGCCCCACATCCACAGCAGCGGCAGAGCCACTCCGGCGATGGTGTAGAGAATCCAGAATGCATCGTCGTGATGGTCGTGAATCACCATGTGACAGCCTATCTGGCGTGGGTCGAGCCCATAATAGGCGATTTTCAGCAGGCTCACCACCTTGAATGAAATGATGTGGAACACGTAGATGTAGAGCGTCATTTCACCACAATGCACAAGCAGACGCTTGAGCCACCACTCGCGGCTGTCGATGAGGCGCGAAATCTGGTGGGTGACAAAGAATCCTGCCATGCCGGTGAGCGGCAGCGTAGCCACATCGCGTATTTTTGGCGCGAGGTTCATTCCCGCCCAGTGTTCCAATGCTCCTGCCGTGAGAATTGCCACAGCCGCTGCCATTGCCGTCCAATAGCCCCAATGGCGAGGGTTGAAGCCTCGTGTCTGCTCGAAATGGCGATACACAACGCCAATACCGAAGAACAACATTCCCCACGTCTCGCGTATGCCGCCCTGCACCACATTCACCACCTTCAGTCCGTATGAAATGCGCAAAGCCGCAAAACCAAGCGCAGCCACACTGATGAGTGCTGCTATGTGCCACCCTTTCAGGCGGTTGGTGTGGCTGTCGACAAGGCGGAAAAGCACAAGAAAAAGTATGCTCGTGATAAGCAATGCCCTGAAAAACCAGAATGCACCGGCAAGAAACTCATCGTAGCCTGCCATGGCGGTGAATATGTGCACCACACGCTGCAATGCCTGGCGCATCGTGTAGGGGTGCGTCACGCCTCCCTCCCAGTTGCCGTAGGTCTCATTGAGGATTCCCACCTGAAACATCACGTTGTGAATGAGCAGGAAGAACAGGCTCCACTTCACAAAAGGCACATATAGCCCCTTGAAACGCTTGCAGCAATAGTCCCACGGCTGCTCCACATTCCTTCGGCTGAAAAAGTAGCCGGCAGTGATGAAGAACAGCGGCATGTGGAAAATGTAAATCAGACTCATGAGCGTGCCCGGACACTCGGTGTGCCCTGCCACCATGAGGATAATCGCAATTCCCTTAGCTATCGCTATCGAAGTGTTTCTGCCCGAAGCCATAATGTCGTTATTGTCAATTTTTCAGTTTACCTTCAGATTATAGAACGGCTTGATGGTGATGCCGTCCAGTGGCGTGTTGCACACCACATCTACTATGCGCTGCAAAGTGTCGGGCTGCTCGTAGGGATTCTGCACGGTGCGCGCCTTTTCGCGCTCGGCAGGGCTGAGCACGCGGTCGAGTCCGCTTGATATTTCTTCAAGCGTCACGCCGCAATCCACCACCGACGCGGCACGTTGGCGGCCATTCTGGCGTATTCCAATATTCAGCGTGGGAATGTGCATCGACGGCACTTCCACTATTCCGCTCGACGAATTTCCCACTACAGCCGTCATAAGCCGCAGCATCGAGAGATAGCGACGCTGCCCATAAGACGGGCGAACATACACTCTGTCGGCGTGCGCCGCTGCGTAAGCCTCAATCATTTCGATAATCACGCGCCCCGAAGTGTCGTTATTGGGGTAGGAGAAAAACACCTTGTATTCAGGATGTCTGTCGAGTGCCTTGAGCAAGTTGTCACACTGCTCGCGAGGCGGCACGCAATCGAGCGTGGCAGGGTGGAACGTCACAAAAAGCGATTTTTCGGGAATTGCCGTGCCCAGATCCGCCTCAAGCTCCTCGCGGCTCATATAGTCGGTGTGCAGTATGTTGTAGATGCCTATGGCACCGGTGTTGAACACTCGCCCTGGAGCTTCGCCAAGCTGAATCACGCGACGGCGGCACTCCTCGGTTTCGGTGAGGTGCAGATGGCTCATCTTGGTGATTGAGTGGCGTATGCTGTCGTCGTAAGCCCCCTCACTCACCGTGCCGCCTGCAATGTGCGCAATCGGTATGCGGAAAATCAGCGCAGCACTTGCCACGGCAAGCATCTCATAGCGGTCGCCGAGTATGATCAGCAAGTCGGGGCGCAGAGCCTCGAAAGCATCGGCAAATCCACGCATGCACACGCTCATGGCAGCTACGGTGTCGTGTGGCGAGTCGGTGTCGGCAGGCATCGGCACGCGATAGTCGATGTGCAGCCCGTCGCGCTCTATTTCGCGGTAGGTGGCACCATATCGCTCACTGAGGTGCATATTGGTGGCTACAATCTGCAACTTCACATCGTCGCGACTGTCGAGAGCCTTGGCAATGCCGCTGAGCAGACCCCAGTCGGCACGTGTGCCGGTGGCAATGCAAATTTTTCTCATAGCGTTTATCGTTTATCGTTAGGCGTTTATCGTTAGGCGTTCATCCGATAAACGATAAACGCTCCACGATAAACGGCAATAATTACAATTCGATAAGTTCATCGTAGGTGAAATCGCGCTTGGCGCGTGTGCCGAGCACTTCGTCCCACTTCATGGGCGAAATGCCATTGCCGGGACGCTTCACGGTGATATTCTCCTCGGTCAGCACCTCGCCACAGGCGATGTCGCGTGCCGCTACGATACTTTTGCGGGCAACCACCTTATTGGGCGTTTCGCTCGCGGTGGCGTGCTTCTCGGCACTGCCTATCGCCTGCTCCACATTGCGTATGGCGTCGACCATAGCCTTGAGCTGGTGAGGCTCAAGCGAAGCCTTGTGATCAGGTCCCTCCATGTTGCAATCGAGCGTAAAATGCTTTTCAATCACCTTTGCTCCCATCGCTACGGCAGCAATCGGCACCTCAATGCCGCGTGTGTGGTCGCTGTAGCCCACCGTCACGCCAAAACGCTCAGCGATGGTGTGCATAGCAGCAAGATTCACATCGCACATAGGCGTGGGATACTCGGTGTTGCAGTGCAGCAGGGTTATCTGGTCGCGGCGCAAACCGCCACGCTCAAGCACTTCAATCGCGGCGGCAATCTCATCGAGGTTGCTCATGCCGGTCGACATAATCACCGGCCGCCCCTTTTGGGCGATTTTGCGCAAATAAGGAAGATTGGTGATTTCGCCCGACGGAACTTTATAGAAGTCCATCGCAAGCGGTTCGAGGGTGTCGATCGACACAAGGTCGAATGGTGTGCTCACAAAGCCTATTCCCACCTCGTCGCACACAGCCTTGAGGCGCACATAGTCGCTCAGCGGCAAGTGTATGGCACGGCACATGTCGAGCTGGCTCTCATCGCTGCCGGTAGTCTCCTTCTGGTACTCTGCCTTTGGCGCAAAAGTGGAAATTACAAGCTCGGGCACGGCAGTCTGGAACTTCACATAGTCGGCTCCGGCACGCTTTGCCTCGTGTATCATCTTCACTGCGAGGTCGTAGTGCCCATTGTGGTTCACACCCGCCTCGGCAATTATCATCACATGCTTATCCATTGCAATTAAATAATATTTTTTAGCTGTTATAGAACATCACCTCGCGAAAATAGCGCGTCATGAGCGTTCCGTCGCGCCACACGCGGCAGGGAGTGGCATTCATGCCTTCACACTCCTCGACAATCATCTTGGCAATGTCGGCTCCTGCCATAATCGAGCAGATTACGCCTCCGCCAAGCCTCGGATTCACCTCCATGAGCAGGAAGCGGCTGTTGCTGCGGTCGTAGATGAATTGCAGCGTCACCGGACCGCGGAATTTCAGCTCTTTCAGTGTACGCTCGGCGAGCGACATGACCGCCGGGATGCGGCGCGTCTCAGTGCGAATCACCTCACCGCCTGCCGTGGCGATGCGCAATCGCGGCACAGCGCACTTCACGTCGCCGTCGGTGGTGCCAACGTAGCAATCAACGGTATATTCATCGCGGTCGGCAATATATTCCTGAATGAGATACTCACCCAGAGGCTTCGGTGCACGGCTCAGCTCCTCGGCATTATGCGCCACAATGATGCCTTTCGATGCCGAACCGGTGCGCGGCTTCAATATTGCCGGATAGGTGATGCTTTCGGCAGTATAAGTGGCTGGAATGGGTATTCCGGCACGCTCAAACCACTCGGCAGCTACCTGCTTGTCGAACATTGCACGCGCCACCTCCTTGGAGCTTACGGGAATGAACACGTCGGGGTGACGGCGGCTCACGCGGGCTGCAAGCTCAATGGCAGGGTCGATAAATGGCAGCACCACGTCGATGGCGTGGCTCTCAATGACGTGCGAAATCTCATCGTCGATGCCTTTTTCGGAGTATTTGCTGCCCACAATGACTGTTCCCACCGAAGCAATTGGCTCACGCTCACTCAGTTCGTGGCTGAAAATCGACACCTCCACGCCCAGCTCCTTTCCGGCACGGATTAGCTGCTCGGCAAGCGACACGCGCTTTGCACCGCCCAGCATCAGTATGTTTATCTTTCTCTTTATCATCACATTATGCGTGTTTCATGATTATCGGTTGTAGATGCCGCTTTTGTACTTGGCGAGATTGGCAGGATTGGTGAACCACGCCACGGTTTCCGTCAAGCCGCGACGTATGTCGTACTGCGGACGCCACTCTGTGAGGCTCATTATCTTGTTGTTGTCGCCCCACAGGCGGAACACCTCCGACTTGCCCGGGCGCAGACGCTCAGGGTCGGTTACCCACTGCACATCGCTCTCCATAATCTCGGCAATCAGCTTCAGCGTGTCGGCCATCGAAATTTCGGAGTTTGTGGCGATATTAATCTCCTCACCCTCAATGCCCGGCGTAGTGGCAAGTGCAAGGAATCCGCGGCAAGTGTCCTTCACATAGTTGAAGTCGCGCGTAGGCGTAAGGTCGCCCACCTTAATTTCGCGTGCGCCGTTGGCTATCTGCGTGATGATGGTGGGAATAATGGCACGTGCCGACTGTCGCGGGCCGTAGGTGTTGAATGGTCGGGCAATCACCACAGGCAGATTGAAGGCATTGAAGAAACTCTTTGCAATGGCATCGGCACCGATTTTGGTAGCCGAGTATGGCGATTGCGGCTGACGCGGATGCTTCTCGTCGATGGGCACATACTGTGCAGTGCCATAGACCTCGCTTGTCGAAGTCACCACCACGCGCTCCACACCCTCATCGCGTGCAGCCTGGCAAATGTTGAGCGTGCCTTTTATGTTGGTGTCGACATAGCTGTCGGGGGCAACGTAGCTGTAAGGAATGGCAATGAGTGCCGCAAGATGCAGCACCGTGTCGCAGCCACGCACTATGGTGCGGCAGAAATTCGGGTCTCGCACATCGCCGCACACCACTTCAAGACTTGGGTGACGCAAATCGTCGAGCCAGCCCCAGTAGTTGAATGAATTATAGAAACTCAGTGCGCGGACGCTATAGCCCTCACTAAGCAGCAATTCAACCAAATTCGAGCCGATAAAACCATCGGGTCCTGTCACAATCACATTTTACATATCCTTCTTGTTTTCTTTTCTGCAAATATACATATTATCCGCCACATTTGCTGCGCCAAAGCAATAAAAAAGTTTTTTCGGCTGCAAGCTGAAAGCTTTTATGGCAGAAAATGGGTAACTTTGCGGAAAATTTCAACCGACGCGATATGCTGACAATAATTTTGATGATGGCGCTTGGGCTTGCCGCAGGATATTTGTTGCGGTACAGGCGCACAGAGTGGCTGCCGAAGGCGGTCACGGCAATGGTGTGGCTGCTGCTCCTGCTGCTCGGCGTGGAAGTGGGCAGCAACGCAATGATTATGGGCAATTTGCACCGTCTGGGGCTTGATGCGCTCATTATCGCGGCTCTTGCCACCATTTTCAGCATAGTTGCTTCGGCAGTGCTGTGGCACCGGCTCAAATCGGGCAGCCCGGATGCCGGGAATGGCAATACTACATCGGAATCGGAATTGTGTGAGAAGGAGGACGGGCGATGAGAGGCAGCATAGTGATTGTGGCAATGTTTGTGGTGGGAGTGATTGCCGGAGCAATGGGATTGGCGGAAATTCCCGAACAAAGCGATGTGAGCTTCTATGTGCTCTGTGCGCTTATTTTCTTCGTGGGAATGAGCATTGGCAGCGACACCGGCACGCTCCGCAGCTTCAAGCGGCTGAATCCACGTCTATTCGCGCTTCCGGTGCTGACAATCGCAGGCACAATTGCCGGAAGTGCCATGGCTGCCCTGATTTTGCCGCACAGCGCGACTGATTGCATGGCAGTGGGTTCGGGATTGGCTTATTATTCGCTGTCGAGCGTGCTGATTACCGAATCGCGCGGTGCCGACCTCGGTGTGGTGGCACTGCTTGCCAACATTCTGCGCGAGATATTCACTCTGCTGCTCGCTCCGCTGCTGGCACGCTATGTGAATCCTCTTGCCCCGATTGCCGCCGGAGGCGCAACCACCGCCGACACCACACTGCCCATTATCAGCCGTGCATCGGGAGCCGGCTATGTGCCGCTATCAATCGCCCACGGCTTCGTCTGCGACTTCTCCGTGCCCTTCCTCGTATCCTTCCTCTGCACCCTTTAACCCAAATCAGTCATAAAACAAAATTGGGAAGCTTCTCACGAAGTTTCCCAATTTTATTCTCTTAGAGAGAGGTTTGTTTTACCATATATAACCAAAAATAAACCAACCTTTTTTACCAAAACCACCTAAAACCATTAACTAACATTTCAAAATCATCAAAACAGTATGAACAAAATTTATCCTTTAGTTTCCCAACTAATATTTCCTTTATTGGAGATGACTCACAGGTGTAAGGAATCCAGTGAGAAATCAGAACTTCGATCACCGGCGTTGCTGCATCATTCAGTGATGACCCAACTCGGCTTTATGCCTCGTTCCTTTTTCCAATGCAAAGTTATATGCTAATTTTTGCGATTGTAGCGTTGCAAGACGGAAATATAGATGAATTGCAAGGATATATAAATGTAACTATCTGATAATCAATGGTGGATTATAAATATTCACACAGATGAATATAGGTAATAATATTAATTGATAGTGCCTATTTTCATTACATTTGCCTCAAAATTGGCCCGGTCGATGGCTTTGTTTTTCACTTTGTTGCGGTATGCATAGATGGTATTGACCGAATAATGCAGGAATCGTGCCACCTTTGCGCTGTCGTCGACACCCATGCGCAGAAAGGCGAAAATGCGCAGCTCAGTGGTGAGCTTGCCCGGCTCTTTCACATCAATGCGCTCCTCGGGCTGGAGCAGCGCGTTAAACTCATTGATAAACGTGTGATAGATGTGCAGGAAGGCACTGTCGAAGTTCTCATAGAACAGTTTGTGCTGGTCCTCGGCAAATTTCGACGACTTGGTGAGCTTCACCAGCTCCTCAGCCTGCCCGGCAGTGATTTTTCGCACCACCACCTTGCAGAAGTTGTCGAGGCGGTCCATATAGATTGAGCACAGCTCAAGGAAGTGCCCGATGTACTCATCTTTTATGTTGTTTGCCTCCTTCAGATGCAGGCGCACCTGGTGCAGACGGCGCATCTGCTTAAGAATCATGATTATAGCCACAATCATACCGATTGAGAGGAGGCTCACTATGGTGATGGCAATCATCAGGTTGTCCTGTTTTGCGTCGAGCTGCACCTTATAGGCACCGTCGATGAGCGGCATAAGGCGCGACACCTCGTTGGTACGCAGTCGGGCATTACAGAAAACCGCATCGCTGAGCGACGCTGTAAGGTATGTGTAAGCGTGGTCGATGTCGCCCTGGCGGTAAAGGTAGAGGGCAAGCTTTTGCAGGGCAGTGTTCTCCTTCACCGAGCTTTTAATGTCGGAAATAGCCGAGAGGGCAAGATAGTAGGCTGCCTCGTCGTCGATTCCTTCAGCCTCCTTGATGATAGCCATGTTGGCGGCGGCACGCGCATACACATTTTCGGTGTCGGGCACAACGTCGATTATGCTGTTGAGCAGATGCTTGGCGCGGTCGGCAAGCCCCTGTGAATAATAGTGTTCGGCAAGAAATTCATTATATAGAGGTGAAGTCTTATCAAGTGAGCGTATCTGCTCGTTACGATAGAAATTGAGCATATAGGTATACTGGTCGTAGTAGGTGCCGCTCTGTGCAAACGCCGCCATATATGAGTAGAGCTGACGTCCGGCATCGAGGTAGTCAGTACGCAGGCTCTGAGGCACACCGTCGCTCTCCACAGCGGTTAGTTCATCGACACCCTCCTTGAACAGACCCAGCACGCCCAGCACCTTGATACGCCCCAGGCGTGCGGCAGTGAGCGAGAGCGAGTCGTGCCTCGACACGGCAAGGTCCACTGCACGCGAGTAGTAGAGCAGTGACGAGTCGGATATGAAAGTGGCATATTCATGGGCAATATCCATCATCAGCCGCTGACGCTTGCCGACATCCTGCCGGGATTTGTCGGCAAGACGTGTAAGGCTGTCGATACGCGCAAATTTGGCCTTGTCGTATTGAGCTACGCGCGAAAGCTCGTCATCGAGGCGACGCAACTCTGCGCTGCTGAATTTGTTCTGGGCAACAGCCGAAATTGTGCAAAAAACGACAACGAAAAATATCACAATTCTGTTCATAATACCTTCTATTCTAATCGGTGACATTGGTGTAGTTCAGCCTGTTTCAATGTAAGACTATGCAAATATAGCATAATTTTGTGGAATTTTGGCACGGCACACCTAAAAACCTACTGTTATTCGGCAGAAATGTAGTAATTTTGCAGCGCCGTAATCCACACGGTGCGCCATTGGGCACCGTATGTGGCACGAATCAGAACCAAAACAACGAAGAGACTCACACACTATGCCCACAACCAGCATTTTCAGCCGCTACCGCCGCTACTACTCGTCGATTCTCCGCCTGGGACTGCCCATCATGCTCGGCCAGCTCGGCGTAATCATCACCGGATTTGCCGATACCGTGATGGTGGGTCACTACTCCACCGAAGCACTTGCATCGGCATCGTTTGTCAACAATGTGTTTGCATTCGTGATGGTGATGTGCATGGGTTTCTCCTACGGCATAACGCCCATCATCGGTTCGCTCTACGCGCGTGGCGAAACTGCCGAAATGGGGCGCACCATGCGCAATGCGCTGCTGCTCAACATGCTGTTCGGACTCACGGCACTTGCTGCAATGATGGTGCTCTATGTGTTTCTCGGCGACTTAGGGCAGCCTGAAGAGCTGCTGCCGCTCATACGCCCCTACTTCATAGTGATGCTGCTATCGAATGTGCCGGTGCTGTTTCTCAACGCAATGAAGCAGTTTACCGACGGCGTGACGCACACCAGCCTGGGTATGTGGATTCTATCGCTCGGCAACCTGCTTAACATTGCGCTCAACTACATTCTTATCTACGGCAAGTGCGGAATGCCCGAAATGGGGCTGCTCGGAGCCGGAATATCCACGCTGATAGCGCGTGTGCTCATGGCATTGGGAATGATGGCTGTGGTGCTGTGCAGCCGCCGCTACAAGCCTTTCGTAGCCGCTTTCCGCAGCTCACGCGTCAGCATTGCCGCCATGCGCAGGGTGTGGAACACGTCGATTCCTATCGCCATTCAGATGGCGCTCGAAACCGGCTCATTCACAGCCGCCTCAGTAATGATAGGCTGGCTTGGAAAAGTGCCTCTCGCTGCATATCAGATAATGGTGATATTCGGAATGCTCGGCTTTATGGTCTACTACAGCCTCGGCGCGAGCGTCACCATAAAAATCTCCCACTATCATGGCGTTGGCGACATGAAGCGTGTGCGCGAGTGCTGTGCAGCCGGCTATCACATCATTTTGCTCTTTGTGGTGATAGCCTGCTCAATATTCTACCTTTTCGGCGAGCCAATAATCAGGCTATTCACCTCCGACCGCGAAGTGGTAGCCGTGGCTGTATCGCTCATCCTGCCCATGATAATGTACCAGTTTGGCGATGCAACGCAAGTGGCATACAGCAATGCCCTGCGCGGCCTTGCCGACGTGCGTCCTGCCATGGCAATTGCCCTCACCGCCTACGTCATCATCGGCTTGCCTGTGTGCTATGTGCTTGGCTTCCCGTGCGGTCTTGGCATTGTGGGCATCTACATATCGTTCAGCGTGTCGCTTCTCACCGCCGGACTGCTCTTCATGCACCGCTTCTACAGCCACTTTCGCCGCACACCTTCAGCATCCTGACAGACGACATAATTGGTCGGGAAAGCAGTTATTTCCAGAGGCAAAACGCCCGAAAATACGTCTATACCACTGCGGTAAGTGGCAAAAAAACATAGTTACCGCACCGCTATAGCCACATAATATTTTGCTATTTAGTTATAAATCACTATATTTGCAAAAAAATAAGCACAAACATGATAATCGGACGTGAACGAGAGCAGCAAATATTGAGGGAATGTATGGAATCGCACTCCCCGGAGTTCGTTGCGGTGTATGGCCGCCGACGCATAGGAAAGACGTTCTTGATAAAGCAATTTTTCAATGGCAAATTTGACTTTTACATGACCGGCTCTTTCAATAGCACCTCATCGCAGCAACTTGGCGACTTCAAGGCACAACTGGAGGAATATTCAAAGAGGAAATGGGCAAAGCCCAAAAATTGGCGCGAGGCATTCAGGCAACTGAAAGAATATCTATCTTCGCTCCACAAGGAACAAATTGTTGTGTTTATCGACGAAATGCCGTGGCTCGACACCCCACGCTCGCAATTCGTCAGTGCACTTGAACTGTTTTGGAACAGTTGGGGCGATAGCCAAAACAACCTCAAATTCATTGTGTGCGGCTCGGCTACCACGTGGATGACGTGCAAGCTTTTGGGCGACAAAGGAGGTCTGCACAACCGCGTAAACCGCCGGCTTTACCTTGCGCCGTTCAACCTTCACGAAACCGAGCTGATGCTGCAATCAAAGGGCGTGACATGGAGCCGCCATCAAATCATAGAGTGCTATATGGCAATGGGCGGCACGCCGTTCTATCTTGCAAAAGTCAACAAATCACTTAGTCTGCCTCAAAACATCGACCGCCTATTCTTTCACCACACAGGTGAACTTCGGACAGAGTATGACATTCTCTTCAAGTCGCTGTTCAAAGAGTCGACGGTCTATCGGCGAGTAGTGGAACTTTTGGCAAAAAAAGCCATGGGAATGACTCGAACCGAAATTATAACTGCTTTGAAAATCTCAGACAGCGGAGCATTGACTGAAGTGCTTCACAATCTGATTACATGCGATTTCATTCGCGAATACAGCGCATTCGGCAAAATCCAACGCGACAAATTCTATCAGCTCACCGACCTTTTCACATTGTTCTATCTAAAGCAAGTGAGAGGCAGCCAGACCGACAGTGAGAATTTGTGGAGCTCGAGTATCGACTCCCCATCGCACCGTGCGTGGGCAGGGTATGCTTTTGAACAGGTTTGCCTGCACCACATTCCGCAAATCAAGGCTGCACTTGGCATATCGGGAATCCAGTCGTCGGTGTCATCATGGATTGCCGACGAAGGCGGCAAACGAGTGGGTCAAATCGACCTTTTAATTGACCGGCGCGATGAAATCATCAACATTTGCGAAATGAAATATTCACTCAACCCCTACTGTATAACACCGGCATATATGGCACACTGCAATGAGCGTGCCGAGCTGTTCAGGCAGTCGACAAAAACCCGAAAAGCCCTGCACCACACGTTTATCACAGTCAATGGCGTACAGCACAATGAGCAATGGGGTATGATACAGAATGAGATAACTGCCGAAGATTTATTCAGATAGCAGAAGATGCATGAAAAGAGCCTTTTTAGACCTTCATAGGAGGGTTCGGGGATTAAAAATATAATAATATGAACACAATGATTGAGTAATTAGTTAAAGATATATATCTTTGAAAAGTTATTAAATTTGCATTGATGTATATAATATACTAAAATGCAGTTTTGTATGGCTAATCTAAGGCTTTCATACTCTTTGATTTACTACTACAAGCAGTGCCATCCGCATTGATGGGCAAGTGCATCACCTATTTTATACTTGTTGATTGTGTAAAGCGTTGGAGAGCACAAAAAACACGGAAATAGTATGAAAAAGAATGCAAATGACAAAAACAAATAAAATAAATACAATAATATTTACTAATTCAAATAGAGATGAAAAGAAAATTACTAAACGGATTCCTTGCCCTTGCCATCACCGTGGCAGGCGCAGGCGCATTCAGTTCTTGTAAGGACACTAACGAGGACATGATTGCACAAACTGAACAAGACTTGAGGAATGAATTGGAGCAGAAAGCCAATGCACTCAATGACGCTATCAAAGCTCTTAAAGAAGCGCATGACAACGAGCTGAAAGCATGTAAAGAGAAGTGCGAAGCGGAGATAAAGCAACTCACTGAGAAGCTTGAAAAGGCTCAGAAAGATCTTCAAGATGCTATTGACAAAAAGGCTAACCAAACTGAGCTTGATGCACTTAAGAAGCGAGTAGAAAAACTTGAGAAGGATATCCAAGAACTTACTCAAATCAAAGCAGACATTGAGTCCAACACAGGTCGTATAGAAGCGCTTGAAGGTAAAATCGGTGGTATCAGCACGAACGCTGCCGAAATCCAAAAGCTTCAGGAGATACTTGCAAGCCTCGGATTCGGAACAGCAAGTGCAAGCGGAACAGGCCGTAACACCATCGCCGAC
>CAMFSS010000016.1 GCA_945983195.1 uncultured Prevotellaceae bacterium
TGATGGTGGTGGGTGCGGTGTTTGTGGTTGTTTGCTTGGGGGGCGTTGCTGTCTGGCGTTTCGGCTGGGTTGCGGGGGGGGTTGTAACCAGTGTCGCCCTCACCGATGCGCTTGTAGTCTTTTGCCACAGGCAGGACTTTGTAGCTTATGCCATCGGTTAGCACAAACACCGAGCACTCGATTCCGCTGAGGAACTCCTCAATGACCACCGTTGCCGATGATGCGCCAAACATGCCGCCGAGCATTTCGCCCAGCTCACGCTTTGCTTCGTCGAGAGTGGGAAGAATCAGCACACCTTTGCCGGCAGCGAGGCCGTCGGCTTTGAGCACGTAGGGAGCATTGTGGCTTTCAAGGAATCGGTAGCCCTCTTCAATGGTGTCCTTTGTCACGCTGAGGTGGCGTGCGGTGGGAATGTTGTGGCGGTTCATGAACTCCTTGGCGAAGTCTTTGCTGCCTTCGAGCTGGGCACCCGCCTTCGACGGACCGATTACGGGAATTGAGGCGGTGGCAGCGTCGGCAAGGAAGCTGTCGTAGATGCCGGCTACGAGCGGATCCTCATTGCCCACTACAACCATTCCTATTGTGTTGTCGACTGCAAACTGCTTCACGGCATCGAAATCGAGCGGCGAAAGAGCCACATTAGTGCCATATTGCGAGGTGCCGCCGTTACCGGGGGCTATGAATAACTTTCCGCAGAGTTCACTTTGGCTCATTTTCCAGGCGAGAGCCGATTCGCGACCGCCCGAACCGAGCAGGAGTATGTTGGTCTTTTCCATTATTTTGATGTTGTTTTGGAGTTACTTGATTTTTGTGATTGAATAAATGAGGGTTTCCCATATTATCCGTATAATCAGAGGGTAGGATTAATCCTCAGTAGGCTTTTCCGACTCCGGTTTCGGGGTGTTGTCCTCAGGGAGTCCTTTCCGTCGCCAGCCGTTGCGACGTCCTTTCACGATGGGGCGCTCATTTTCAGCCGATAGAGTAGGCTGGCGGAAACGCACCACACGCTGTGAAAATTCCTCGTTGTGTACGCGCTCGCGAGGTTCCTCCGAGCCGAACCGTTCACGGCGGTCGGGTCCGCCGAAACTGCCGCGGCGGCGGTCGTCGTCGCCGAAACGACGGCTGTCGGGGCGGTCGCCCGATGGCTTGCGGCGGTATTTCTCCTCAAGGGCATTCTTTGGACGCTTGGCATCGTCGAAGCGGCGGTGACGCTCGGGGCGGTCCTCCTTGAAGGTGGTGACGAACTTTTTGTGGCGGTATTCCTGCTTGGCATCATCGCGGCTCAGATCTTCATTCTTCACCGAGCGTCCTTCCTTGCGGAAGTCGCTGTAGGAGCCTGAGAACATCACATACTGGCGCAATTCACACTCAAGCGAGCCGTTGAGCAGTGGATATTTAACCGAGGGCTTCAAGCCGATGCAGTCAAACAGCTCGTCGCGGTATCCAATCACCCAGGCGTTGCTTCCCTTGAACACCTTCTTCAGCCGTTCGCCGATTGAGCGGTAGAGAGCCTCCATGTCTTCCACTGTGATGCGCTCGCCATAGGGTGGATTGGTGACGACGATGCAGCCTTCAGACGGCGCTTCGTCAATATTCTGGATAGATTTCACTTCAAGGCTGATATCCTTCAGGAGCGATGCGTTTTTCACATTGCTCTGAGCGATTGCTATAGCCTTGGGCGATATGTCGGAGCCGTAGATGTGGTGATTGAATTCGCGCTCGTGGGTGTCGTCGTTGTATATTTCGTCGAACAGTTCGGCATCGAAGTCGCTCCAACGCTCAAAAGCGAAGCTGTTGCGGTAGACACCGGGGAAAATGTTGCGTGCTATGAGCGCAGCCTCGATGAGGAATGTGCCTGAGCCGCACATAGGGTCGACAAAATCACTCTCACCGCGCCACCCCGACATGAGAATTATGCCGGCGGCAAGCACCTCGTTGATGGGGGCTTCGGTCTGGGCTACACGGTATCCGCGCTTGTGGAGCGACTCTCCGGAGCTGTCGAGCGATAGGGTAATTTCGTTGCCTGAGATATGGACATCGAAAACGAAATCAGGGTTGTTGAGGCGTATTGACGGACGGCGTTCGTATTTCTCCATGAAATAGTCGGCAATAGCGTCCTTCACGCGGTAGGTAACGAACTTAGAGTGACGGAAATCTGTTCCGAACACCGTAGAGTCGATGGAGAAAGTGCGGTCGGCACTCATCACCTGTTCCCAGTCGAATTTCTTCACAGCCTCATAGAGCTGGTCGGCATCGTCGGCGTGAAACTTGTAGAAAGGCTTGAGAATGCGCAATGCAGTGCGGCAGCAGAAGTTGGCTCGGTAGAGGACAGCCTTGTCGCCCTCAAAAGAGACCACGCGGCGACCGGTTTCAACATTCTCGGCCCCAATGGCTTTCAGTTCGTCGGCAAGCACGTTTTCCAGACCCTGGAATGTCTTGGCGACCATTTCAAATTTATCATTCATCACTCTTGATTCTTAATATATTGTTAGCTTTAGCTTGTACTAATTTTTCTCCCTCGGCAACGTCGGTAGTGACCCAGATGTTACCGCCAATCACAGCATTGCTGCCTATGGTGATGCGTCCGAGAATAGTGGCATTGGAGTAGATCACCACATTGTCGCCGATAATCGGGTGGCGTGGGATTCCCTTCACGGGGTTGTTGTTCTCATCGAGCGTGAAGCTCTTGGCACCGAGTGTAACACCCTGATAGAGTTTCACATTGTTGCCAATGATTGCTGTGGCTCCAATCACTACGCCTGTGCCGTGGTCGATTGCAAAATACTTGCCGATAGTGGCACCGGGGTGAATGTCGATTCCGGTTTCGGAGTGAGCCATTTCGCTTATCATACGTGGAATCACCGGCACGCCCTGCACGAGGAGCTGGTGTGCGATGCGATAGTTGATGATAGCCTTTATGGCAGGGTAGCAGTAGATTACCTCCTCGTAGCTCACTGCGGCAGGGTCGCCGAGATACATAGCCTCCACGTCGGTGTGGAGCGTCTGGCGCAGTGCCGGCAGATTGGCAATGAAGTCGGCTGCCATAGTTTCAGCTTTCACGCGGAGAGCGTTGATTGCAGCTTCGTCGGCAACCGTTGCCTCGTCGGCATCATTGGAGTTGGCAAGCATGAATCCGGCAAGAATCTGGTTTTCAAGAGCCGCTTTCAGCTTCTCACACTGCATGCCAATCATGAATTCAAGATTGAAGCTGTTGACATCGCAGTCGCTGAAAAAACCGGGGAACAGCAGCGAGCGCGCGAGATTGATAATCTCGGCGATAATATTCTGTTGAGGAAGAGGCTCTTTGCTGAGGCGCAGGTGGCACATTCGGGCAAGACTCTCGCCGTTGGCAAGAGCGCGCACAGTGGCTTTCATCTGTTCCTCATTCTTGTATGTCTGATTGCCCATAAATCGAAATCCGGTTGCCAAAAAATCAATGAAAAAAGCGGAAAAGCCTCTCGACGGCAATTCCGCTGCAAAGTTACAACAAATGAGGCAGAAACGGAAAAGAAAACCCCGTTTTCTTTCTCGGTTATGCCGAGTGCAGTCATAACTTATGAAAAGTTACAACAAATGAGGCAGAAACGGAAAAGAAAACCTCGTTTTCTTTCTCCGTTATGCCGAGTGCCGACCAAACTTATCTAAAGTTACAACAAATGAGGCAGAAACGGAAAAGAAAACCTCGTTTTCTTTCTCCGTTATGCCGAGTGCCGACCAAACTTATCTAAAGTTACAACAAATGAGGCAGAAACGGAAAAGAAAACCCCGTTTTCTTTATCCGTTATGCCGTACACAACTGAAATTATTATCCGTTAGCGTTCATAAACGCATTCTATTTTTTATTGTTGGAATCGCTAAGTGGTTGGGTGCTCAAGGCGTTGAAGCTGGCGGAACTGGGCTACCACAAGGATTGTGGTGATGAAAGTTGCCATGGAGTCGGCAGTGGGGAATGCAGCCCACACGCCATTCAGCCCGAAATAGGGTGGAAGAATCAACAGCATGGGAATGATGAAAATCACCTGTCGGGTCAGACTCATGAAGATTGACTTGCCGGCATATCCGAGCGACTGGAAGAAGTTGGTTGACACAATTTGGAATCCTGCCATCCAGAACATCGTGGTGGTGATGCGCAGGCTCGTTGCAGTGGATATTATTAGCGCATCATCGGTGGTGAAGGCTCGCGCAATCCACTCGGGGCAGAGGTGGCACAGGACGGTGCCGAGTGTGCATATTATTGAGGCTGAAGCCACTGAAATCCAGTAGGCGCGCTTGAGGCGGTCGTAGCGGCGTGCTCCGAAGTTGAAGCCCACGATTGGCTGCATACCCTGGCAAATGCCAATCACGATGGTGACGAGAAGCTGGGTGAAAGTGGTGAAGATTCCCATAGCTGCCACAGCCGAGTCGCCGCCGTAGCGGTAGAGTGAGTTGTTCATGATTGCATTGATTGCACAGCCGGCTACATTGACGAAGAATGGGGCTGCGCCAATCGACATTATTGCGACGAGGATGTGGGGGTCGAGCCGGTAGATGCCGCGCTTGAAGTGCAGCTCACTTTTCCGCGAGTAGAAGTGTGCCATCACGAAAATCATTGATATTGTCATGGCAATGTCGGTGGCAATTGCCGCACCCTTGATGCCCCAGCCAAGCACAAAGATGAAAATCGGCGCGAGAACAACGTTGATGCCGGCACCGATGAACATGGTGACCATAGCTTTGGTGGGATAGCCCGATGAGCGCATTATGTTGTTGAACGAGTAGCAGAGGTTGGCGGCGAGCAGTCCGGGCATAATGTAGAGCATGAAGTCGCGTGCATAGGGGAGGGTGCGCTCACTTGCACCGAATGCGAGGAGTATGTCGTCCATGAAAATGGCAAACACCGACAGGTAGGCGATGCCGAAGATTAGCGTCATCACCAGGCTGTTGCCGAGAATCTTGAAAGCGCGGGGCTTGTCGTTCTGCCCCAGCACAATCGAGATGCGTGCGGCTGCACCACCGCCTATCAGCACGCCGAGGGCTGTGGTGAGGTTCATGACAGGGAAGGTTATGGCAAGACCTGCAATGGCATCGGGTCCTACGCCCTGGCCGATGAAGATGCGGTCGACGACGTTGTAGAGCGACATCACCACAATGCCTACTATAGCCGGGAGACTGTATTTCCAGAGCAGGCTGCCCACCGGAGCATGCTCAAGCTCATATAGGCTGTTATCCTTCTGTTCCATATCTGATTTTTGTTTTCTCCTACAAAGTTACAACAAATGAGCGGAAAAACAACAAGCAAGCTTGGTGGTTTTTCCCGAGTGCCGTAGTAACTTATCAAAAGTTACAACAAATGAGCGGAAAAACAACAAAAAAAGAATCTATCCACAATGTCATGGATAGATTCTTGTATTGTCGATTTGCAGAGGATAGACATTCTCATGCTTCCACCCCACTTACGACATAGGGAAATTTAGACTAAATGATTTAAGACAACCCGGCAACTAATGCCGGAGCTGTTGCGTTCAGCGTTCACACGCTAAAGCACTGCAAATATAAATAAAGTTATTGTTGCTAGATATTAAGAAAGATAAAATTTAGTGAAATTTGATGTTTTTTGTGGAAAAATGAAAGAAAATATGTCGTAGAACATAAAAAAGCTGAGTGAAAATATACCGCATGGCTTAATTAAATTTAGCGATATGGAAAATTCAGAGATTGTAGGTTGCAGTTGCTTGCTTTTGATGCCGGTTTCCGGCTATGGCGAGGTAGTTGTAGTGGATGTCTATGGCACATAGGTGCTTGTCAGCCTCACCGTCGGTTCAAACGCGAAATCCACGACATTCCTTGCGATACTCAGCCGTCGGTGCGGCTGAAAATCGCTGCCGCCTGCTGCAAATTCCGCCCGAAAGTTTGAGCCTCAATCCCTAAGCCACCTCCGTCACCCAACCCGATAAGTGAAAACTGCTAATTATCAAAGGAAAAGAGCATAATATATATAAATACAGGAAGGACAAAAATAGGTGTGATTGTTTAGTCTTTCAGACAAGCCAAAGGGATGACTTTTACCCCATCTGGACGAGTGTAGGCCATGCTGCCTCCTGTCATAACAATAAGGAGATCTGGCTCTCGCAGAGGAACCTGTTTCTCTCCTTCATTATATTCTTGTATGAGTTGTTTTAGTTGCAATAGATGCGCTGCACCTTCATTGATTTCACGACTGCCAAGCTTACATTCTATAAGTGCGTAACGACCATCCGACAGGTGTAGGACAAGGTCGGCTTCAAGTCCATACCTATCACGATAGTACGATATGTGGCTGTTGAAGTCGGCCGTATAGGCTCGAAGATCCCTGATGCACATTTGTTCAAAAATAAAGCCAAAAGTCTTCAGTTGTATCTCCAGAGATTCAGCACTTTGCCCCAATGCCGCAACTGCTATTGATGGGTCAGTGAAACAACGTTTAGGCGTGCTTCGGATAGCTGTTTTGCTACGGATGGCCGGACACCACGCATCAATATCCTGTATGACAAAGAGTCGTTCGAGAGTAGCCACATATTCGTCAAAGGTGTCCATTGAGAGTGAAATGTCGCCTGAAGCAGTTAAATCTGCAAGAATGCTTGTCTTTTTTGCCAATGTGCTGATATTCCTCGCATACGACTTCAAAAGTTGTTTGGCAATCTTTGGATTTCTCTGCCGACCATCTACCGCAGATATATCATTGTCGCACACGCTGTTAACATAGTCTTTTGCAATCATCATGCAAGCCTTCTCATTCATTTGTAGAGTTACGGGCCAACCACCACGGCATGCCACTCGGATCAACTCGGGAATATCAAGTTTGCTCGTTGCTCCATCAATGTCATAAGCAGGGTCATCAAACAATTTACGAACAGACACATTGCCCGAAGAGTCCTTTGATTCCCAAAGGCTCATAGGGAACATCTTCATCCGCGTGATACGACCAGTGCCGGTATGACGAATCTTTGTCTTGTCAACCGTATTACTACCTGTCAATATATACTGCCCAGGAAGTCCACCGCTATTATCAACAGACAATCTTACGGCATCCCATATCTTCGGGGCATCTTGCCACTCGTCAATAAGACGAGGCTTCTCTCCCTTTAGTAAAAGAGAGGGCATAGTTGCTGCTGTCTCAAGATACTCATCTGCCTTATCAGGGTCTTGCATCTTGATGACACTCTTTGCATGTTGCATAGCCGTAGTTGTCTTACCGGTCCATTTAGGACCTTCTATCAGTATGGCTCCGAATGCTTCTAATCTCTCTTGAAGCAATTTGTCTGCTATTCTTGGTAAATATTCCATATTCGGTGTTAGTATTTGTGAATGCAAAGATAGTGCTTTTATTTGAACTAAATAATAACGTTCGGTGTTTTTGCGCTATTTTAACCCTTATTCTTGTGGTATATCATTCGGTATTCTTGTGGCATTTCATTCGGTGTTCTTGTGATGCCTCGTTTTTGTCCGTTTGTGATTAGCAAATCGTGCGTGTGCATATATGTGATAATAAGTGACCTTGCAAAACAAGATTGCAAGAAACCTGTGCGGCTGTTCTTTTTTGTTGATAAAAAGGAACAGCCGCTTTTCTATCTTTGCACGGTGCAAACAGAATGTGCGGAATAGTAGTAACCAATTATGATGATGCCATGAAATGTGAAACAATGATGATGAAACTGAGCGAGCAGGAGATGCTCGACTTGTGGAAACTGCGTTGCGGTTATGTGACTCCGCGACGCGACTGCTACCTTGAACGTGATGATGATGTGGAACTCGACACCGGGCTGCTGCACCGCATACGCGCGTGGTATGCCGATTTGCTCATGAATGCTCCTGCCGATATGCTCCCGGTGGAGGATGTGGCTGCCGATTGCAATGTAGGTGCGGGATTCGACGGTGCGGTGCTGCTTCGGCTTCCCGACCGTTGCGTGAGAGTGCTTGCAGTGCGGCTAAATGGGTGGAAGCGTGATGCTGCGGTGATGCATCCGGCAGGTTCGGCTGCCGACCTACGGCAGGGTGTGGAGTGGCTGCGCGGCACGCCGGATTACCCTGTTGCTATTGCCGACAGCGATGGGCTGAGGCTCTATCCTGCGCCTGACGGTGGGAGTGTGGAGGTGGCAAAGGCTCTGTGTGTGGTGCGGCCTGCCGATGGCAGCTACCAATTTGCCGAGCCGTTGCTTGGAACTCTGCCGCAGGAGTAGAAAGAAGCGAGAGAGCGTACAATGTGGGTGGATTGCACGCTCTCTCGCTTGTTATGATTGGTGCATTGCGCACTATTTGTTGCTGAAGTAGTAGTGAAGCACATCGGCGGCAGCCATAAATGAGCTTTGCTTGGCATCGAGCACCAGTCGCTGCTTGGCGGCGAGCATCTCCTCAATTACGGGGTTGTTGTAGAAGTTTGCCTTCAGATGTTCGTTGATTGTTTCATACATCCAGTATTTCTCCTGCTGGCGACGCTTCTCCTCGAAGTAGCCGTTTTTCTTCACAAAGTCGAAGTAGCGGTAAATCATGTCCCACACTTCGGGAATGCCTATTTCGTAGTAACCCGAATAGGTGAGAACTTCGGGAGTCCAGCCGCTTGGCGGCAGTGGGAAAAGGTGCAGCGCATTGCGGAATTGGGCTTGTGCGAGGCGTGCACGGTCGATGTTGTCGCCGTCTGCCGTGTTGATGACATAGCCATCAGCCATTTCCATGATGCCGCGCTTGATGCCCTGCAGCTCGTCGCCCGTGCCTGCAAGCTGAATGAGCAGGAAGAAGTCGACCATGGAGTGCACGGCGGTTTCGCTCTGGCCCACACCTACGGTCTCTACAAAGATTTTGTCGAATCCGGCAGCTTCGCAAAGTACAATCGTCTCACGCGTCTTGCGGGCAACGCCGCCGAGCGAGCCTGCCGAGGGGCTGGGGCGAATGAAAGCGTCGGGGTGTACGGAGAGTTTCTCCATTCGCGTCTTGTCACCGAGAATACTGCCGTTCGAACGCTCGCTGCTGGGGTCGATAGCCAATACGGCGAGCTTGCCTCCGTCTTTGAGCACATGCAGGCCGAAAGCGTCGATTGAGGTGCTTTTTCCGGCACCGGGCACACCTGTGATGCCGATGCGCACTGAGTGCCCGGCATGGGGAAGGCACTTTTCGATTACTTCCTGCGCCAGGGCGTAGTGGTCGGGGTTCATGCTCTCAACCAGCGTCACCGCCTGCCCGAGCACAGTGATGTTGCCCTTGGTGATGCCCTCTACGTATTCTGCTGCCGAGAGCAGCCTGCGGCGAGGCTTGCGCTTCATGTAGGGGTTGACTATAGGAGGTTGGGCAATGCCCTTGTTGACGGTCAAGCCGGCATATTGTTCATCGTTTTCGGGGTGTTCCATATTGAAAGGAGTAGTGGTTGTTCGTTAATAGATTTAGTGGTGTGGAGAAACGTTAGTGCGAAGATAGGGAAAAAGCGCGGTAAAACAAAGCGTGCATGGTTAAAAAGCTGAAAAATCGGAGCTGACGCTGTTGCGGACGTTTGCCACTACGGTAACTTTCACCATGCCCATAGTTGATGAGTCGGTAGGGTTGATGGGAGTGGCGGTGATGCACAGCGGTGTTTCGGTGACACCGATGCAGTCAGGGCACTTCGAGGCATCGAAAGTCACGGTGATGTGGCATTCGTTTCCCGGAGGAAGCAATGTCTTGGAAAATTGCACCGACAGCGGCTTAGGAGCGTCGGGGGCTTCGAGTCTTATGGTGTCGGACGATGCGTTGTAGGCTGAGAGAATGGCGTTGTGCGAGCTTTCGGCACTCACTTCGCCTATTGGAAGTATGTGGTTCGACAGGCGCAACGGTCCGGCTATGGTGGGATAGCGTCGGGTGAGGGTCGACTCGGAGGCACGCACTGTGCCGTGCACGGTGAGTGATGTGCGCAGCGGTGGCGACGACAGGCGCACGGCAACGCTTTTGGCAAACGTGCCGGGGCGTCCGTTGGGATTGAACACTAAAGTGATGGTGGCGGTGTCGCCGGGAGCAATGGGCTGCTTGGGATAGCGCGCAGCGGTGCAGCCGCACGATGAGCGTACCTCTATGATTGATATGGCTGTGTCGGCTATGTTGACCATCTGCATCGTGCACGCCACTTTACCGCCGCTTTCCTCGATTACACCGAAATCGTGCTCGCGCTCAAGCCAGATTGCGCTTTGCCCTGCCTCGGCGTGTGAGCCGGAGAGTGCAGGCGCAGCAGCCGCGGTGAGCGCGACGGCGGCAATGAGGAGAATCGTAAGCCGGTACATTGCCTTTATTTGCGTGGGATTATTGAACCTTCTATGTAGAGTGAAGTGCGCTTTTCGCGACCGTTAGTCTTCACTGTGATAGTCTTGCGGAAGCCGCCCGAGCCTCCTGTGGGATTGAACTTCACCTTGATTTTGCCTTTTTTGCCCGGAGCAATGGGCTGTCGCGGGAAGTCGGGGTTGGTGCAGCCGCACGAGGCTTTCGCCTCTATGATGATGAGCGGAGAGTTGCCGGTGTTGGTGAACTCAAATTCGCAGCGTGCAATACCCTTCTCCTCTTTGATGAAACCGAGGTCGGCTGTTGTGGATTTGAATGACGCTTCGGCGAAGGTCTTGTCGTTGTCGTCGGCAGCAGCAGATGTCAGTGCCACTACGGCAGAGATTATGTAAATAACTATGCGTTTCATTGCTATGCTTGAATTTTTTTGCGAAGGTACGAAAAAAACGCGATATACGGTGCGCTGAGATACAATTCTTTAGAGTCTAATTTGACCAAATCACGCTAAAATTGGTTGTTTTGAGCGAAAAGCCCCGATTTTAACTATCCGATAGTTAATTTACGGATTTTTTTAACACTTTTATTTTGAATATCTCAAAAAAACAGCTATCTTTGCAACAAGTTTTTTCATAGGATTAGATTTTTAAGGTTTACTAATTACGGCTGTTGCGAAACAGCCGTAAATTTTTTATATATAATCCCCATACAGGCTCACTTGTATGGGGATTTCGTAATTGTGGTTATGTTGACTCACCTACGGATGCCGGGTCAATTGGCGGCGAATGACTTCACGAAGAAGAGTATCTGGTAGTCTATGGAGTTATTCCAGTATTCCTGATTGTGCTTGCCTGGGCGCACGATGTAGTCGTGCGGAATGCCGGTTTTCAGCAAAGCAGCGTGCAGATTGTTGTTGACCTCAAAGAAGAAGTCATCGTAGCCGCAGTCGATGATTATGCGCTGTGCAGCCTCCTTGTTGATTTTCGGCACAAGGCTGAGCACGGTGTGCGAATCCCACACCTCACGGTTGCTCTCGTATGGACCGAGGTCTTTGCTGATTTTCCATTTCTTGGGGAACGGACGGAAGTCGACACCGCCACTTGTGCTGCCGCATGAGCCGAACACCTCGGGGTGGCGCAAGCCGAGCCACATTCCACCGTGACCGCCCATGCTCAGACCGGTGATGGCACGCATTTTTGGCTCGGGAAGGGTGCGGTAGTGGTTGTCGATGTAGTTGACAAGTTCGGTGGCTACATAGGTCTCGTAGCAGATCGACTTGTCGACAGGCGAATCGAAATACCAGCTTGTGGCACCGTCGGGGCACACGATTATAATGCCATATTCCGAAGCAATGTCATTAAGCTCGGGCTTGATTTCAATCCACGATTTGTAGTTGCCTCCGAAGCCGTGTAGAAGGTAGACCACTGGGTATTGCTCGTTTTGCAGCTCTTCGTCGAAGTATTGAGCCGGTACGATAACTACATTCTTGATGAGTTTGTCCATTTTCTCGCTTTTCACGGCGATGGTGTCGACTTGCACGATTGAGGCTTCCTGTGCCGACACTGCGCAGGAGGTAGTGATAATCACGGCAAGGGCGAATAGCATAGCCGTGAGACGATGAAGTGCTTTCTTGTTCATATTGATTCAGTTTTGAATAGTTTTGATGTTGTTTCTGTGTTGAAGTAATGTTTTGCTCACTCTGTGGAGCGGTGCAGCACGGCTGCAATGTGCGGCTGCTCGGCGATGAGCCGGGCAAGGGCTGCCTCGGTGTCGGCACGGAAACGCGCCACAAGTTCGGCATTGTCGCTCATCGGGCGGTGACGGAGCCGCTTTGTCATTCGCTCGCAGCGGTCGATTAGCGGCAGGTCGGCAGGGTCGATGCAGGAGGCGAGGAGCTGCTGCCAGATGTATTCCACTGCCACTTCCGAAGGGTGCACCATGTCGGAGGCATAGAAGCGGTAGTCGCGCAGGTCGTCGAGCATTATTTCGTACGACGGGAAATAGTGGCAATCGGGCTGGGTGGCTACAATTTCCCCTACTGCCACGCGCAGGGTGCTCTTGCTCAGACTGTTGGCGGCAAGCCCGTCGGCTATGTGGCGTATGGGGCTTACTGTGAATACCACTTTCACCCCCTGATTCACGCTCCGCAGGCTGCACAGTGCGCTCCGCAGTGCATCGGTCACTTCGCCCACGCTGCGCATGCTCCGCTCAAATTGCGCCGCAGGCAGCTTGTGGCAATTTCCAACCACCGTGCCGCTGTGGCTGTAGGTGATGGCTGTGCCAAGGGTGAGAAACACGTAGCTGCACTCTCTGAGGTGGCTGTGGGCGGCGGTGATTGCCTCATTCATGCGTTGCAAGGCAACATCGCGGTCGGCAGCCGAGAATGACGAGTGGAAATCGAAGCTGTTCCACACGCCGTTGGCAAGAAACAGCTCATCTGGCTCAACGAGGCGGCATCCGGCAATGCGCTCCACCGCTGTGGCAATGCTCATGGGGTTGTAGAGCGTGCCGAGCGGATTCACCAGTGCATCAATCATGGCATCGGTGAAGCGTGAGCCGATATTGGTGGAAAAGCAGGAGCCAATCAGCATCAGCTTGTCGCTGTGCCTGATTGGCTCGCTTAGAGAGTCGATTTTTATCGCAGTGCGGAAATCCATTATTGTGCATTGTCGATTTTCACAGTTCTACCTTTGGTGCTCTTGATTTTCATCTGCGAGCTTGTGAATGACGTAATCGATGTCCATTGTTCGTTGTCGTTTTCAAAGCTGTTGTAGCGAATGCGATTCGGAACTCCGTCGACATCGAATTTGTAGGCTGCGGCAACTGTCTTGTTGCCATCGCTGATGATGAACGCTACTGATTCGTAGGGCTTTACGTTGGCAATGTCAACATCAACGAGCTTGAGCGTCGAAGCAAATGTGTCGCTTCTAAGCATTTCTGCCAGAGCCTGGCGCTTCATCACCTGGTTTTTCATCTTGTCTAATTTTGTCTGGACCGACATATCGGTGTTTGAGAAAAGCGTCTGCATGGTCGAGTTCATCTCCTCGCTCAGTGTGTAGCTTTCGTGAATGTAGCCGGTGGTGCCGTCATCGGTTTTCGCCTTAATCCAGCCGGTGTTGCCCTCGCGCTCCATAAGATAGATCTTTGTGCCGCGTATGAGTTTTTGGTTTACTACGGAGTTCATCTTTGGCTGCTGGTAGAGCTTCACGCCGTCGGCAATGGCATATTCAACCGGGTAATCATCGTTGCTGTCCGATCCGCACTTCGACAAGCCCCATAGTGCGCCTGCCACGCACGCTACGATGATGAGCAGGTATTTCAAGAACTTGCCGAATCCCGAGCCTTTCGGTTTTCTTGGAGGATCGTAGATTGTGGTGCGCGGTGGGTTGTAGGTCGTTCTTGGAGTAGTCGGGGTGTATGGTGCCGACTTGCTGTTAATCCTCACATGGGTGGTGAACATGAAGCTGTCGTCGGCATAGAACGAAACCTCATATACTCCGGCCGAGTATGAGGTGCCTTCTTTGTTGCCCCAGCCCGGCAGAGTGAGCTCTACGTCGTGACCGCTGAACGACACTGTATCGGTGTAGGAACTGATTTGTCCCGACGGCTTCTTGATTTCGATTTTTATCGTTGCCTGTCCTATGCGTGTGGTGCTGAATTGCACCTTCGGCTTCAGATACTTGGTGTCGGTGTAGAGTGTTGAGCCGTAGTCGTGGATTATGTTGCCGTCGTAGTCGGTGTCGGCAAACAGCACACTTCTCACATACACCTTGTCCTTGGCATGGACTGATGGCGACACTTGCATATAGCCGGTGTAGACCAGGCGGTCCTCAATTATGTATTCCAGCTTCCAGCGTCCGGGTATATTGATGAATGTGCCTTTGCGGTTGCCGTAGCCCGATGTGATGTAGCTGCCCGAGCCGCTGACGTCGAATGTGGAAGTGCTCACGCCGCGATTTTCGCCATCGGGGTCGGTGAATCGTATCTTCACCGTCACTGAGCCATAATAGTCGGTAGTGATGCGTAAGCGAGAGGATATGTAGAGTGCTCCCACTCTTATGGTTGAGCCGAAATTGTCGATTACGTTGTTTTCGTAGTCGGTGTTGCGGAACTCTGCTCCGGTGATGACAATGTCGCGCACTGTGGCTGTGGTTCTGGGGGTCACAGGCACGCGCGGCGGATTCTGTCCTACGACTATCTTCCTGGGCGGCACTTTAGGCGTTGGCGGAGCCTTGGGCACCGGTCGGTTCTGCTTGATTTCCTTTTTCAGAGCCTCCTTGAATTCATTGTAGGTTGCCTCGTCCTTTGTGAGCATCTCGCGTGCCACGCCGGTGAGGGCTTTGCTCATTTCCTTTATCTTAAGGTTGTTGGGGTGCATGTCCTCGCACCGCTTCAGTGTGTCGATGTGTGCGAGCGCATCATCTTTCACTCCATTGGCGGTGAAGTTCTTGTTCCACAGGTTGCTCAGTTCCTCTATTGCTGTCCATTCGTCGGTGTCGAGCTGCTCCTTTATTTCGGCACTTTTCAGATATTGGCAAGCTTCAATCCACTTGCTTATTCTCTGCTTTAACAGGATGGGATTCATGAATCTCGTTGATGGTTTTTGTGGTTCTCTTTAATATAGCCAAATAGATTGCACGGTCGTTGCCATGCAATCTATGTCGGCTGTAATGTGTTGGGCTTGCAGCGTCGGTGTCAACCCTCTTGCCGGCGCTGTGTGTCGCGTCGAAGCATTGATGCAGGGCTATGATGCACCGGCGGCGTTGTTATTCAATGTTTGCCTTGTTCACGAAACGCTGTGCTTCGAGGATCTCCTCGTCGCTCTTCACTCCGGTCACCTTCAGCTCACAGTCGAGTTCGTCCGGCTCCTCGTGGGCAGGCACTGATAGCATACCCTCGTTGTCGATGTTGAAGGTCACGGTAATAGGAGTTTCCTTAGGCCAGTTCTTTGTGAGGCGGAGCACGGTAGGCTCAGTCGTCACGAGGCGGCAGAACTTGTCTTCCACTTCAGCGTCATTGTCCTTGTCGGTGAAGTCGCTCTCCCAAATTGGCAGGCGCACACCGCTTTGGTTGTCGACGGTGGTGTAGAAGGTGTCGGTGAACGAGATCGGCAGGGCGGTGTTGGCAAAAATCATGTTGCCCACGCGGTTGTTGATAAGTCCGAGGCCGTAGGTCTTCGAGGTCACGTTCATCACGTTGGTGCGCTCGCAGTTGAGTTTCTTCGGGAGCTCGTCAATGTCGCCGTTCTCATAGTCTTCCACTGCCTGGCGGTAAGCCTCGTTCATTGCATAGATTGCTGCACCCTTGGCTACACACTCGTCGGGGTCGGTGAGCTTGGCGTCTACTCCAAATTCGGCATCTACGCGCTCCTTGATTTGCGGCATGCGGCTGCTTCCGCCCACAAGTACGTATTCGTCGATTTTATCGAATCCCTTTTCGCGTGCTATGTCGAGTATCTTGCGTGTAGCGTCGATTGTCTCGTTGAGCTTGTCCACGGTGAGTGCATCAAAGAGCTCGCGGGTAATCTCGAAGCGTGCCGACTGTCCTTCCCAGTTGATGTTCACGTTCACCTTGGTCTTGGCGGTGAGGAGCTTCTTCTTGGTCTCGGCGAGGTTGAGGAGCTGGTATTTCAGCATCTTGTTGTCGTCGAGCGAGTAGCTTGTGCCGTTCTGTTCGTTGAAGGCTCCAAGCATATATTCGGCAAGGGCGGTGTCCCAGTCGACGCCACCGAGGTGATGGTCGCCGCCTGTGGCAATCACCTTGATTGAGCCGCCGTTCACGAGAATCAGTGTGATGGCGAATGTTCCGCCTCCAAGGACGTACACAAGAATCGACTTGCGCTCGTTGGTCTTGGTCCCGGAGGCGATGGAGGCTGCCGAAGGGTCATTG
>CAMFSS010000017.1 GCA_945983195.1 uncultured Prevotellaceae bacterium
CTCATAGATTTTTCATCATTCTGCCCTCATTCTCAGTTTTTTGTTGTATCTTTGCACAAGATAGGCTGCATCTCGGCAAAACAATTAAGCAAGCTTATTGCATTTTCTCTCGATTTGCACTATCTTTGCATAAGATAGGCTGCATCTCGGCAAAACAATTAAGCAAGCTTATTGTTTTTGCTCTCGATTTGCACTATCTTTGCAAAAAAGGATAATGTATGCATCTCATCAATGACAATTTACTGAAGATAGTAGCTTTGTGCAAAAAGCACAAGGTGAATAAGCTTTATGCTTTTGGGTCGATTCTCACAAATCGATTTTCCGACAAAAGCGATGTGGATATGCTCGTTGATTTCAATTCTGAGATAGACCATAATACCTATGCAGACAACTTTTTCGAGTTTTATTATTCGCTAAAAGAGTTATTTGGACGTGATGTAGATTTGGTCGATGAATCTGCCGTTAGCAATCCTTATTTCAAAGATGAGCTTGACGATACTAAATTTCTGATTTATGGATAGGAAAATTAGGAAATACCTTGCAGATATTTTAACCTCTATTTTAGAGATTGAATCATTCATGGCAGACAGACCAAAAGAATACGCAACATTCTGCAATGATACGCTTTTTAATCATATTCCTCTTCTTAAGAAAGAAGTGGAAGCTTTATTGGAAGAATAATTAAATTATCACTAAAAATATTTTTGGGATATGAGAACTTACAGGATTTTGGGTGCAATTGTGGCTGTAGTGGCAGTGGCATTTGGTGTGCTGCCGGCGGCTGCCCTCAACTGGGACGAGATTACAAACTCAGGAAAATACTACTACGGCGTGGGGCATGGCGCTACGTCGGCTGATGCCTATGAGCAAGCCAAAGCACAGATTGCAGGGTCGATTGTTTCAAATGTGTCAAGCTCATTCGTGTTTGAAAACGATGAGAAACGCTCCATGAACGAGGTGGAACGTCGCTCAAAGGTGGAAATGCGCGTCAACACCTACTCCAGTGCCACTCTCACCAATTTGCAGAAGTGGGAAGAAGTCGGCAAAGCCCCCGACATCACCGTGAGCCTTTACATCGCCAAAGAAGAAGTGGAAAAGGCTTTTGAAGCCCGCAAAAACTATGCAAAGTCGTTGGCTAAGAGAGCAGCCCAGTTCCATGAAACCCGCTTCTTGGATGTTGCACTTCAATACTATTATTGGTCGTATTCGCTCATCAAGTCGCTTCAGGACCCTTACGAGCTGAAAGATGACGATGGAAATCTGCTACTCACCTCCATCAAGATGAAAATCGAAGAGATTCTGTGCAATATAAGCGTGGAATTTGAAGGACGCAGCGGCGATAGAGTCAATCTGCTCTTCAAATACAAGGGCGAACCCATCAACAGCCTTGCATTCTTCTACAACGACGGACGCAGCGACGATTGTGAGGGAACGGTGAAGGACGGGCGTGGAATGCTTGAAATGGCTCCCAACTATACTACCGAAACCTATCACCTCACGGTGGATTACATGGGATTGTCGCAAGTGACAGGTGACGCCAGCGTCAATTCCGTGCTTTCTACGATGCCGCGCGATACGTTTGCCCGTGCCGCTCTCAAAGTGAACGACAACGGACAGCAAAGCAAAGTGGCTGAACCGGTGAAAAACACGGTGCAGGCAGTCCAGACTCCTGCCCCCGGCAGCTCCGACAAGTCGCAGTCGTCATCAACACCCGACTTTGCCGCGTGTGCAAAAACCGTGGAAACGGTGGTGAATTCATTCATAACCCACAACAGGCTGGCAGCCGACACCTGCTTCACAATCGAAGGCTTCAAGCGCTACTACGCCCTGCTGCGCTACGGAAACGCCAGAGTGATAGGTGAGCCTAATATCAAATACTATAAGACGCAAGACGGATATGTGGTGTCGCGAGGACTGCGCATGTCGTTCAGCTTCCGCGGACGCGTGAAGAAGACGTTTGTGGAAGATGTGGTGTTCACTCTCGACCGCAATGCCAAAATCGACAATGTGACCTTCGGACTTGGCGAGATAGCTGAAAACGACATTCTCAACAAGGACGCCAAGGGCTGGAACGATGCCACGCGCGAAATGCTGCTCGAATTCATGGAGAACTACAAGACGGCTTACTGCCTCAAGGACTCGGTGTATATCCGAAACATATTTGCCGACGATGCCACAATCATCGTGGGCCGTGTGGTGCGCAAACGCCAGTTTGTCGACCCGGAGCAGAACATGAGCGACCGCGGAAAGGAGGTAATCCACTACAACCGCTTCACCAAGGACCAGTATCTCAGAAATCTGCGCCGCTCATTCGACAGCAACGAGTTTATCAACATCCGCTTCACGCGCAACGACATACAGTGGCTTGAGAAATACGACAAGGAGCGGCTCTTTGCTATCCAGATAGGTCAGGAGTACCGAAGCTCCACCTACGGCGACAAGGGCTATCTCTTCCTGCTCGTCGACATGACCGACCCCGAAACGCCGCTCATCAAGGTGCGCACATGGCAGCCCAATGAGGTGGATATCAGCAAGCTCTACAACGCCGGCGATTTCCGCAACGATTAGTTGCACTCTCCGGGGTGTGAGAGAACTGCCACTGTGCAGATTCGTGGGCGTGCCCGTGTGAAATATCGCAGATTTTAGCTACCTTTGTAGCCGAAACTGAATGATACACGTTTTTTTATGGTATTGAATTACATTTGGATTGCATTTTTTGCGATAGCGTTCTTGGTTGCTTTGGGCGCGACGTTGTTTGATGGTAACATAGCGATATGGTCGCAGATAATGGAGGCTTCATTCACGTCGGCTGAGCAGGCGTTTAAGATATCAATAGGCTTGACCGGCATTCTCTCGCTGTGGATGGGCTTGATGAAGATAGGCGAGCGTGGCGGAGTGATTCATTTCTTCGGCAGGCTCATCAGCCCGCTCTTTTCACGCCTTTTCCCCGGCATACCCAAGGGGCATCCTGCTATGGGGTCGATTTTCATGAATGTGTCGGCAAATATGCTTGGGCTCGACAATGCCGCCACTCCGCTCGGCTTGAAGGCAATGCAGGAACTCCAGTCGCTCAACGACAAGAAGGACACTGCCACCGATGCCATGCTCATGTTTCTGGTGCTCAATGCATCGGGGCTATGCCTTATTCCTATAGGTGTGATGATGTATCGCTCGCAGTGCGGAGCTGCCAATCCCACCGACGTGTTTGTGCCCATCATGATAGCCACGTTTCTTGCCACGCTGGTGGGAATCATTGCGCTGTGCATCAAGCAGCGCATAAATATGCTCGACAAGGTGATACTCTCGTGGATTGGCGGTCTCACACTCTTCATTGGCAGCGTGATAGGCTATCTATCCACTCTTCCCGAGGAGCAAGTGGCTGAGTATTCGAGCTTTGCCGCCAATTTTCTGCTTTTCACGCTCATCATAGGCTTCCTTGCGGCTGGTTTCCGCAAGAAGGTGAATATGTACGACTCCTTTATCGAGGGCGCCAAGGACGGCTTTAAGACGGCTGTGATGATTATTCCCTATCTTGTGGCGGTGCTTGTGGCAATTGGCATGTTTCGCGCATCGGGTGCTATGGGTGTGATTACCGACTGGATTACGCAAGGCGTTTCGGCACTCGGAATTGATGCCGAGTGGGTGGGTGCCCTGCCTACGGCACTCATGAAGCCGTTGAGCGGCAGCGGTTCGCGCGGAATGATGGTAGATGTGATGAACACCTACGGTGCCGATGCATTCGTGTCGCGTGTGGCATCGTGTCTTCAGGGCAGCACCGACACCACTTTCTACATTTTGGCGGTCTACTTTGGCAGCGTGGGAGTGAAAAAGACGCGCTATGCCGTACCTTATGCGCTGCTTGCCGACGTGGTAGGTTCAGTGTCGGCAATCCTCGTCGCCTACTTCTTCTTCGGCTAACCACTGCTGAGAAAAATGATGCCAATCTCCGCAAATTTGCGGAGATTGTGCCGCATTATGGATTCCGCCAAACTGATTTTCCACAATCCACCGAACAAATCCTCCACAATTCACCGAACAAATCCTCCACAATTCACCGAACAAATTCTCCACAATCCACCGAACAAAATCGCCCCAATCCACCGAATTTTGTAAATTTGTTTGGTTAATTACCTGAAATATAGCATATAGCATATAGCATATAGCGTGTGCGGCGCGAAGAAAAAGGTTACTGAAAAAGGAAACACTTTGCCGAAAATGCTTAAAAGGTGGGGAAAATTTGGATAGTTCGAATATTTAACATATATTTGCCGATGAAACCACGCCGATGGCACTATGGTGCCGGCTGGGTGGGTTCAACCGACATTTTGAAAAGCGTTTACTTAGACGCTTTGTCTTTGGCTCTTAGGAACTTCGCAAACTCTTAGATGCAGCTCAAAGATGAAGCAATGGTAGATGTCTATGGGTATGTATATATATCCAAGCGTGTATATATGCTATCATTTTGCGCGTGCGTGAGCTTGTGCAGAATGATAAGATATACGTGCTTGGCACATATATTTCATATCGGCGTGGGCTTCTGCGTTGCTCGTCTTAACTGTATCGGGCAATGCGAAGGCCTCTAAGAGCGGGACGAGTGACAGGTACAGACTCCCGCGCTTTTTATTTATGAGTGTTACCCGAATCCGGGCGAGTCTATAGGGTGCTAAAAAGAATAACATTTATGGAAACTTTAACAAAAGTGTTTTGCCATTTAACTAGTGTTGTTGAAAGTTGTGGAGGAGATGATGATAACGACGATTACAAGCATTTAAAGTATGTTATTATTCCTTCGCCAACATATTATAAAGATTTAACCACAATAACTTTAATGGATGTGACTTTCAGAATTCGGTCTAATATATGGTGGCGATGCTGATACTAATATGAAATGCATCGTTCGTTGGCGTAAATATGGCTCTAAGCCTTTTTCAACCCCATAGTTAGGTATGAGCAAGCATGACAATATGAGAGAATTTACTATTACAAAAAGTCAACGACATTTGATAAATGTTCATACATGGCTGAGAGCAGAACATATATTTACTTTTTTTTGAGTGTCCTTATTCAAAATATACAACACAGTCAAATATAGTTCATTGCATAGTCAAAAGATAATTATAGAATTACAAAATTAAAATAAATAGAGATATGAATAAATTAGTAAAGAAAGGATTAATGATGGTCATTGCTTCTATAATTGTGATGTCTTGTAGTGATAAAAAAGATGAGATTATAAATAGAGGGGATGATCATGCAAATAAGGGGGGGTTAATAGATCCTTCCGATGTAAATGGTGTCTGGATTATAAAAGGTAATAGTCCTATTATGGCATTATTGGTATTCTACAATGGTTGTTATTCTATTGTGGAATACGACTTTTCTGGGAGTGAATATAAATTTAATGGTCGTTTTTGGGGCTATGCTTCCATTGGTATTAATGGCGAGATTGAAATAAATAAGCCACTTATATATTATCCGGAAATGCATGTAAACAGCGTAATTCAAGGTGATAAAATAATTGCAGTTCCAATAATTTATCCCAAAATGCATATAGTAGAGTTAGATACTAATAAAATGAAACTAAAAATTGGAGGAAAAGATTTTGTTGGTATAAAAAATTTACATTATACTGATTCATATTCTGAAGGATCTGTAAAAAATGAATTTGCAGATTTGGGATTAAGCGTAAATTGGGCAAAATGCAACATTGGAGCGACAACTGCTGAAGCATATGGAGGTTATTATGGCTGGGGAGAGCCAACCGGGGAAAAGACATCAAATAATTATGATTTGTATCCTTGTGAGTTGAAAAATCTGCCAAGAACAATAACAAATACTAATTATGACATAGCAAAAGTTGCATGGGGTGCACCATGGCGAATGCCAACTTTAGAAGAATTAGAGGAATTAAACTTCGGTTGCATTAGCGAAGATGTAACATATAAAGGGATTAATGGGGAAAAATTTACTGGTATAACAGGAGAGAGCATATTTTTGCCGAATGCCGGTTATAGAGATGGAATTTCTATTAATCATGTTGGGGTGAGTAGTCGATATTGGTCAGGAGATTTGTATAAATATAATAGCGAATGTGCATATGGTTGTTTCTCTGGTGATATGGGAGGTTGGTATTGTAGACGATATATTGGCTGTTCTGTTAGAGCCGTAAGAAACAAATAAATATATTTCAAAAAATATTATGAAAGATTGTGATAAAAAAAGAAAAGAAGATATCATATCAAGGCGAGATTTCTTCAAACGAGGTATTGGTAAAACAATTCCAATTTTGGTGTGTGCAACTGTTCCGTCTTTTCTGATTTCGTGTGGTTCAGAAGATGAACCTTATTGCAGTGAATGCTCAAATACATGTAATAGTAATTGCTCTTCAGACTGTTCGGAGAGTTGCTCAGGAAGCTCTAAATTATCAACTTGTTCTGACTGTTCAAGCGGTTGTGAGGGATCTTGCTACACTGGTTGTTCAACAACTTGTGAAGGAAGTTCAACATCGTCAACCTGTTCAAGTTGTGCAAGTACATGCAGCGGTGGTTGTATTGGTGGATGCTCAACTGGATGTAGCGGAACTTGTAAATCTACATGCAGTAATGGTTGTTCTGGAACCTCTAAGAGTACGACTTGTGATGGATGTAAAGGAAATTGTGACACTTCTTGCTGGTCAACTTGTGCGGAATACTGTTCAAACGACTGTAAGGGAGATTGTTATGCAACATGTGCATCTTCATGTGATAGAGGATTCTGCACTGGGAGTTGTTCTGGAAATTGTTCGTCTTCATGCAGTGGTTTTTGTGATAATACTTGCTCATACACTTGTTCTATGCGTTGTGATACTACATGTTATGGCAGATGTACAGGTGGTTGTGATACAACTTGTGTGGGAACTTGTGCTTATTTTATGAAGTAATTTATGATGAAAGAACAAACTAAAGTATGGCAGTCGGGAATGGCGAAGTCTATAACATTTATTGTCACAAAGGACTGCCAACTTGCTTGCAAATATTGCTATCTTGTAGGGAAGAACGTGAAAGAGCGAATGCAATGGCCTGTTGCAAAGCAAGCTATTGACTATGTTCTGCAACACGAATACGATTTTCCACAAGAGTCTGTTACATGGGATTTCATTGGTGGTGAGCCTTTTCTTGAGATTGACTTGATTGACCGAATTTGCGATTATATCAAGACTGAAATGTTCAGGCTTAATCATCATTGGTTTAATTCCTATCGATTTTCGTTCTCAACTAATGGAATAAATTACCACACCGAAAAGGTGCAGAATTTCATTAAGAAAAACAGAGAACATCTGTCAATTGGAATAACCATCGACGGCACCAAGAAGAAGCACGACTTGAACCGAATTTGGAAAGGTGACGGACCGGAACGAGGCAGCTACGAAGATGTGGTGAGGAATATTCCTTTGTGGATAGAGCAATTCCCTTATGCCGCTACCAAAGTGACGATAAGCAGTGCAGACATTCCTTATATCTGCGAAAGTGTGCTGCACTTGTATTCGCTTGGCATTCATGAGGTGAATATCAACTGTGTGTTTGAAGAGGTCTGGAATGAGGGCGATGACAATCTGTTTGAGGAGCAGCTAATCAAACTCGCTGATGCAATCATCGACGGTGATTACTATGAGGATTATGCCTGCTCGTTCTTCTCCGAGCACATTGGCAAGCCAATGGATAAAGTGTTGGAAAATCAAAACTGGTGCGGAGCGGGGAAGATGCTGTCGGTGGATGCGGCAGGGAATTTCTATCCTTGCACACGATTTGCAGCCTACTCTCTTCGCTCGAAAAAGCCTATTATCATCGGCAATGTGACCGACGGTATCAACAAGAACAAGTTGCGCCCATTCCTCACGCTTGACCGCTGCACACAGTCGCGGCAGGAGTGTATTGATTGCGAGGTGGCGAGCGGTTGTGCGTGGTGTCAGGGCGAGAACTATGACGCTGCCGAATCGCCCACCATCTATCATCGTGCCACTGCCATCTGCAAGATGCACAAGGCGCGTGTTCGTGCCAATAACTACTATTGGAACAAACTCTACCGCAAGTTGGAGCTTGAGAACCGCCGAGAGGAATTTGAGAAGAATCACCGCGATGTTAAACCCGAAATTTGCTGACCGTCATGCTTAAATATTTGATAATACAGCTCGATGACACATCGGTGTCGTTCTGTCACTACGAAAACTGCCGCACCGAGTGCCGACTGATGCCGCTCGATGTGCTGAAAAAGGCTATTTTCTTCGCAATGAAGGAGAATCTTACCATTCAGATGGTTTATCCAGATTACGACTTGCCGCAGGAGTATCTCGACACTATTGATACCATCGACCATGCCGACATCGTTCCAGCAGGACGAAGCGGTGATGTGGTGGTCGGTTCTTGGGACAATATTGCTGCCGGTGGCGTGGTGGCACTGCGCACCACTCGTGCCGAGCTGTTTGCCGGGTTTGGGGAGAGTGGCGTTGCTCTCAGGAGTAACATACGCAATTATGTATTCTTCACTGTTGTGGAGTAGATGACCGATGAGGATTTTGCCATCTACAAGGCTGTGCTTGCATCGCTTGCTGAGAGCGTCAAGCAGCTATATGCCGAGGGAAAGACTCCGCAGCTCAACATCCTTACCGATAGAATGATGCTCACGGCGATGAATAACTGCAATGCCGGATGGGAATCGCTCACGCTTGCCCCCGATGGCAAATTCTATGTGTGTCCGGCATTCTATTTGGAAGCCGACGGTTACAGCGTAGGTGATTTGGAAAATGGGCTTGACATCAAGAATCCACAGCTCTACTGTCTCGAGCACGCTCCGATTTGCCGCAAGTGCGATGCCTTCCACTGCCGCCGCTGTGCCTGGCTTAACCGCAAGACTACACTCGAAGTGAACACTCCGAGCCACGAGCAGTGTGTGGTGGCACACTTGGAGAGGAATGCCTCGCGTGAGCTTCTTGCCTCAATCCGCACTCTCGGAGAATTCCTCCCCGGCAACGAAATCCCGGAGATAGACTATTTAGACCCATTTGACATAATTGAAAAATAGCGAAAGAATATGACAAAGAAAGTAGTTGGTCAAGTGACCGAAGAAGAAAAGAATGAGATTCAGACACTATTTGAGCGCCGCAACGGACTCAATGAGCTTGCAAAAATCCTAACATCCGACAATGCCGAGCTATATGAGCGCTTGGTGAAGGATATGGGTGAAACCGGCACTAAATTCCAGAACTGGTGGGACAGTATGGCTCAGAAATATCAGTGGGAGAGTGTCGAAGGCGGTAACTGGGAGATAAATTTCAGCACTTGCGAGATTTTGCTTGTAACAGCTTAATTCAACGACGATGATGACACTGCTATTTATTGGAACGACAGAGCTACTGCTGATTGGTGGCGTGGCTCTGCTGTTTTTCGGCGGCAAGAAGCTGCCTGAAATGATGCGCGGACTCGGACAGGGCGTAAAGCAATTCAAGGAGGGAATGAAAGATATAACCAATCTTGATGAGGAGCAACCCGAAAACGACGAGAAGCTGAAAGACCCGGAAAAGACTGAGGCTGTGGTGCCAGATCCCAAGGTTAAGAAACCAACTGAGCAAGACTCAAAGCCTAACGACGATGGACGAAAGCAATAGTGGCTCGCTTCTGACATTTGGCGGTCACTTGGAGGTGCTTCGCAGGCTGTTATTCCGTATTCTTGGAGTAGCAGCCGCCATTGCCGTGGCAGTGTTTTGCTGCAAAGAGTGGACTTTCTCTATGCTTCTTGCACCGAGTGAGTGCGATTTTGTTACCTACCGTTGGGTGGAAAGTGCGTTGCAATGGTTTGTGCCGGGTTTCCGCTTTGAGCCGTTCAGCGTTGATCTTATTGCGACCGACCTGTCGAGCCAGTTCATGACCCATATTACCACATCAATATATTTGGGGCTGCTTGGAGCATCGCCATACATACTTTTCGAACTTTTCCGCTTTGTATCGCCGGCACTCTATGATAATGAGCGCCGCTACTCGGTGCGCATTGCGGTGGCAATCTATGTGCTGTTCATAGTTGGGGTGCTGATGACGTATTATGTGCTGTTTCCCATATCATTCCGCTTCCTCGGCACTTACAGCGTGGCAGAGAAGGTGCATAGCACAATTACGCTCGACAGCTATATTTCCACATTCACCACACTTACGCTGTTGATGGGAGTGGTGTTCCAACTGCCCGTGATTGCTTTCTTCCTTGCCAAGATGGGACTTGTCACGGCACCGATGCTTGCGCGCTATCGCAAACATTCATTTCTCATCATTATGCTTGTGGCGGCAATTATCACGCCACCCGACTTGATGACTTTGGTGCTCGTCACTGTGCCGCTATATATGCTCTATGAGGTGAGTATATGGATTGTAGGCTTTGTGAAAACTGCCTCTTCAGATTCTCCAAAATAGTGCGTTTTGCTGAAAAGGTGGGGAAAATTTGGATAGTTCGAATATTTAACATATATTTGCCGACGTAATCGTGCCGATGGCTCTTTCAATGCCATCAAGGGAGAGGTGCGGTACGTTTGAAATTTTGAAAAGCGTTTACTTCGATTTGTCATGAGTGCTTTGAAGCGGTGCAAGCGAGTCGGGCGCAGTTGGCGGCAAGTACAGACTCTCACGCTTTTCATTAACAATACAATACTATGTGTTGCCCGAATCAGGACGAGTCTATAGGGTGAAAATTTATTTTTACAAAAATTATGAAAACTACAATCAAGGTGCTCAGTGTTTTAGCAAGTGCTGTGCTATTGTGTGGCTTTGCAAGTTGCAGCGACGATGATGAGCCGTCATCGGGTATTCAAACGCCCATCACCGACGAAAGACCTGACAATTATGGCGATGACAGCAAAATCACTGACGAGAAGGCTTATTTTGAGGAGACTGCCAAATTGTTCCTCAACAAATTCAAGGCTTCCGATCAGGAGGCTATTATTAGGATGGCTAATGACTTTGTGAACGACTATGAAGAGCTTGATATGCCCGATGAGTTCGGCAAGGCTCTGGCAGCGGCTATGATGAAGTCAATTTCACGCTCGCTTGCGAGTGCCGACATTTATGGGCTTTCGCGTTCCTATGAGTCTTACTACTACGCAATCTAGAAATATTCCGGAATCTATGAGCCTGGAAAATACTCATGGGTGCGTGTGGGCGATTCTGACGATTTAGTTTTCCAGTATAACGACCACAGCGGCAGAAAGTGCTCGGCTACTGCCAAGGCTTCAAAAGAGTCTTGGAGCGGCAACATTACGGTAGATGGTGACACTTACTCTGCTGAAGTGCCAAGGCAGATTGACATCACCGTGATGCAAGGCTCAACTGAGATGCTCACAGCTACCGTAAAGACAAATTATGTGAAGAATTCAAGTCTTGAAGTCACTGTTAACACCAAAGCTGCTAACCTTGAGGTGAACACTACGCTGAATGCCGACAATTCGAGCGTCAACACTGCCACTTCATTTGCTGTCAATGGCAGTGTGATTGTTGCAGCAGTGGGCAAAGTATCGGGCAGCAATCTCTGCAAGCAGGACTACATTCAGGATCTTATTGAGAATGAGGATTCCGACGGACTCTACAAATTGTTCAGCAATGCAATTGCCACTGCCGATGTGCTTGGTCGCATTCAGGTGAAGGGTGAATTGTCGAACCTCAAGGACATAGTTGAAGCTATGGATTTTGATGACTGGAGCAAGGAAGAGGCCGATAATGGGGCAAAAGCTCTCAACAAGTATCTCAAGGGCACATTCTACCTTAACGGTGCAAGCAAGGAGCGTGGAACTATCGAATGGCAATCCTATCTTGATTACTATGATGACTGGTCGTGGAACGGTGAGTCGTATCATTACGAAGAATGGTACGTTGAGCCGCTTCTCAAGTTCAAGGACGGAACAACTTATTCCATTGATTCCTACTTCGGCAACGGCAAGTTTGCAAGTGTAGAAAATATATTTGAGAATCTTGTTGATTCCTACGAGGCTCTTTGGAAATAACTTTTTTTCATAGAATAATGAGACGTTGTAGACTGCCTGTGCCTTTGGCTATGGCAGTCTACACTATTTCTTGCACCAGTGTTTGCGCACATGAAGTGCCCGACAGCGCGGCTGCGCACTTGCAATTGCGTGAAGTGACTGTGAGCGGAGTGGCACAGTCGGGGGCAAGGGTTCGCAGCGACGGTGTCATTGAGCTGAACAACAGCCGGCTTGCAGGCATGATGCAGGCTTTTGGCGAAGCCGACGTTATGCGCCACCTGAAGATGATGCCCTCAATTGTCGGCAACGGCGACTATTCATCGGGAATTGCCGTTGATGGCACTGATTTCTCGCAAAGTGTGTGCCTCATTGGCGGTGCTCCGCTATTTTTCCCCTATCACTTTGGCGGCATTTTTTCCACCTTCAATTCCCGGCATTTCAGCACTACGAAGCTCTACCGCAATTGCGGCGGGACAAAGTGTGCCAACCGCATCGGTGCTATGGTGGATTTCATCGTGCCGTCAGCTCCCGACACTACACTCTCGGCGCGTGTGAGTGCCGGGCTCATCAATTCCGGGCTTTCGCTCAAGCTGCCAGTTGCGCGTGGATTCTCGATTCGCGCCTCGGCACGAATATCCTATTTCAATATGCTCTACAGCCGAATGCTCAAGAACGACGATTCATCAATGAGCTACAAGTTCCACGATGTCAACCTCACGGCTACCTACACGCCCGGTTCAGCCGACTGCCTTCAGCTCAACATCTTTGAGAGCGATGACCGCTTGGGCTACGATGAGCTGTCGAGCGACATGGACATATCCATGAACTGGAACAATGCACTCGCCTCGCTTCAATGGACTCACACTGCCGATTCATGGCAGTGGAAGCAGAATGCCTACATATCCGATTTCGGAAGCCGTCTGCGATTCAGCATCATAGAGTTTGGCATGAGAATGCCTTCCACCATTAATCGCGTGGGGTCTACAGGGCAGCTATCACTACATAGGCAATGCCGTTGGGGCTTTTCCTACGATGCAGGCTACACGCATGCGCGGCCGCAAAGCGTGTCGGTAGTCGGATATTCCGGCAGTGGCAGCGGCGTGAATACGGCCTACGATGCACTCGACTGCACGCTCTCGGCTGAGTGTGGAATTACGCCTGCCGATGGGCTGAAAGTGTCGCCATGGTGCAAGATTGCTGCATATCATCAGGGCGGCTACAATGCGGTGCATGCAATGCCAGGAACAGACATTGCCATCAGTCAGGGCGATAATTTCTATTCGCTGTCGCTGGGGCGGTCGGTGCAGCACCTGCATCAGGTGGGTTTCTCCGACATTGGAATGGCGTCTAACTTTTGGATTCCATCAACTGAAAGGATTAAGCCGCAGACTGCATGGAGCCTTACTGCCGACTATATGCGCCCCATTGCGATTTGTGGGTTGAGGGGTTTCAAAATATCAGCCCATGCCTATTGCCGCCTGCTTCGCAATGCGCACGAGTATTCAGGCGACCTTATATCACTCATCAAGGACGACTATTGTGCCACCGACAATATTCTCACCGGAAAGGGCTATGCCTGGGGCGTGGGTGCTATGTTGTCGAGGGAGCAGGGACGGCTGACGGGGTGGGTCAATTATTCATTTGGATTGTCGCGGCTGCGTTTTCCGGCAATTTCGCACAAGATGCTCCCTTCGGCGTTCGACCCGGGGCATGTCTTCACCGCATACGGTAGCTACAAGGTGTCGGATCACGTCGACGCATCGGCTTCGTGGCACTTGGCGTCGGGGCGTCGTATCACTCCGGTGAATCAGATTTACATTATTGCCGAGAGGGTGATATTGGAGCATGGCGAGCGCAATAGTGCGCACCTGTCGTTGTATCACCGTCTTGACTTGTCGGTCAACTACCATTTCCGTTCATCAGGACGCTTCCCGTTGCGGCATGAGCTGTCGGCAACACTCTTCAATGCCTATGGACATAAAAATCAGGAAATGCAGACGTTTTCCATCGACGGTCGCAATGGCACGTATAACAGAAAGAACCCCAAATCATTGTATCGTTTTTTGCCCTCGTTAAGTTATGCTGTTGAATTCTAAGAATATACTGTCGGTTGTGGTCGCAATGGCACTTGCATTGCTAGCATCGTGCGGAAGCAATTTTGATGATGTGCCCACACGGCTCGTTGTGGAAGGCTACATCGACTCCGATGGATACCCAAGAGTGTATCTGACTATGTCGGTATCTCCGTCGGATCACGCCAAGCCGCTTTCCGACAGCTTCATTCGCTGGGGAAAGGTGACTGTCAGCGACGGTGACACCACCATAATCCTTACCGGTGCAGCCGACTATGATGTGTTTCCGCCTTTCGTCTACCGAACTTACGAGATGAAGGGTGTGCCGGGAAAGCGTTACACCGTCACGGCGCAATATAAGGAGCTTACTGTCACTTCTTCGGCTACTATGCTTCAGCCCACGGCAATCGACGGCATTGAATTCTCTCCCATTGAGCATAACGACTCGCTTTGCGCCACTTTCATCAATTTCACATCTCCCGCCGATGTGCCGGCATATTATGTGATTCAGTCACGCTCGCGCACTCGTGGCACATCGTTCCAGACGAGTATGTTGGGAGCTTTTGTCGCAAATGAGCCGTTGTCGAAGTATCGTATGCAGGTGTATCGTGCCGGTTCCGACCTCGATGAGCTGCTTGTAGGCGGCGAAAAGCCTGAGAAGCTCTCGTCGAGCTTTGTGCGCGGTGAGAGAATTTCGGTGAAGCTGTGCCGTGTGCCGAAAGAAATCTACGACTTTTGGGTTGCATTCGACAATAATTCCACCTTTGGAGAGACTCGTTTCGTCAATGGCTACACACTCCTTCCCTCCAATATCGAGGGAGGCTACGGCGTGTGGAGTGTGCAGGGCGCCTGCACCATTGATGCCACTGTAGATTGTGAATGAACGGTAAGTGTGTGGGTTAGCGGACTGACTGCATGTCGACGAGGCGCTTGTAGTAGCCGCCGAGGGCGATAAGTTCGTCGTGCGTGCCGCGCTCCACGATTTTGCCTTCGTGCATCACGCAGATTAGGTCGGCGTTGCGTATGGTGGAAAGGCGGTGTGCTATTACCAGTGTTGTTCGGTCGCGCATAAGGCGGTCGAGAGCTTCCTGCACCGAGCGTTCGCTTTCGGTGTCGAGAGCCGATGTAGCCTCGTCGAGAATGAGTATCGACGGATTTTTCAGTATGGCACGCGCTATGCTGATGCGCTGCCGCTGTCCGCCCGACAGCTTGCAGCCGCGGTCGCCTATGTTGGTGTCGAAGCCTTGCTCTGAAGCTACGATGAAGTCGTAGGCATTTGCCACACGGGCGGCATTCTCCACTTGTTCCATCGTGGCACCTTCCACTCCGAAGGTGATGTTGTTGTAGAAAGTGTCGTTGAAGAGTATGGCCTCTTGGTTCACATTGCCCATAAGGGAGCGCAGGTCGCGCACTTTGAAGTCGCGTATGTCAGTTCCGCCGATGGTGATTTGACCCTCCTCCACGTCGTAGAATCGCGGCAGGAGGTCGGCAAGTGTGGATTTACCCGATCCCGACTGCCCTACGAGAGCCACGGTGCTGCCGAATGGAATGTCGATCGACACATCGTCGATTACCCACTCCGAGCCATAGCGGAAGCGCACGTTGCGGTAGCTTATGTCGCTCTTGAATGCTGCCAATGGTTTGGGGTTGGCCGGGTCTTTGATTGGGTTGTCGGCACTGAGTATCTTGTCGACTCGTTCCATCGAGGCAAGTCCTTTTTGTATGGAGTAGGTGGCTTTCGACAGGTCTTTGGCAGGATTGATGATGCTGTAGAAAATCACCATGTATTATATGAACGATGCGGCATTGATTGAGCTGTTGCCGGTGAGAATAAGCGTTCCTCCAAACCACAGCACTATTGCAATTGTCACCGTGCCGAGAAACTCACTCATAGGGTGGGCGAGTTCGTAGCGGCGGTTCATGCGGCACGAAATCTTGAAGAACTTGCGGTTCTCGCTGAAAAAGCGTTCACGCACCTTCTCCGCGGCAGTGAAGGCGTTGATGAAGCACAGTCCGCCGACCCTGTCGTCTAT
>CAMFSS010000018.1 GCA_945983195.1 uncultured Prevotellaceae bacterium
TCCGGCTATGCCCGGAAAGCATTGTGTGAGGGTGGGCATTGATGATTTGCGCGACTATATCAACTGGATTCCTTTCTTCGCCGTGTGGAAGGTGCGCCGCGACAGCGACGAGGCTGCCAAGCTGCGTGCCGAGGCTGAGACTGTTCTCGCCTCTATGTCGGCTGTCGGCTGCGGTGCCGATTGCATCTACGGCTTGTGGAACGCCCATTCCCAAGACGATGCCATAGTGATAGGGAATGAAGTTATCCCCACTCCGCGCCAGCGCGTAGAGAGTGCCGACGGAGTGCAGCTCGCTCTCAGCGACTTCGTTGCTCCCGAGGGCGATTTTGTAGGTACGTTTGCCGCTACCGTCAACGACCGCATTCGCACTATGATTGAAGAAGCACGTGCCGACGACTATCGCCTCATTCTGCTTCAGTCGCTCAGCGACCGCATTGTGGAGGCTGCTGCCGAGTGGCTGCATGAGCAGGTGCGGAAAAAATATTGGGGATACGCGCCCGATGAGGCTGCGCACCCCCGCGATCTGTTGCGTCAGAGCTATCAGGGCATACGTCCGGCTGCCGGCTATCCCTCGTTGCCCGACCAGAGTGTGATATTCAGCATCGACCGCATAATGCCGCTTTCTGAGATTGGCATTTCTCTCACCGAGAATGGAGCGATGAATCCGGCATCGAGCGTCTGCGGCCTCATGATTTCACACCCCGACAGCCGCTACTTCATCGTGTAGTTATCCGGCATTTAGCGGAAAAAATGCGTAATTTTACGCAAAATTTCCGCTAAATATGCCGTAAGACTCATAATTTGTCGATTTCTTCCAGCAAGAAGTCAGTAGGCGTTGCGGGTGAGCAGTTGTCGCTTGTAGAGTGCCGGCTCTGTGCCCGGGTGTGCCGTGGTGCGTGATTTCTCCCAAATCGCCATCAGGGCTATCACGCGCGTCATCACTATGTCGTCGTGACGGCCGGCAATAGCACCGAAGCTGCCGCCGCTCTTCATCTCAAACCACGACATTTCATCTATCGCCTCGGTGTCGCGCTCCACATAGAGGTGGTCGCGCACATGGCGCATCAGTTCATACACGCCCATCGTCTTGGTGTTCACGTTGGTGCTTATTCCCCAGCGGGTTTCGCTGCGGCGGTACAGGTTGGGGTATGCTTTGCCAATCCGTGTGAGTATATACTCCTTCACCGAGCGTCCGTCGGGCGATTCGCTGTTTCGTTTCACGTCGGTTTCGAGCGTGTTGCTCTCAATCACAAGCAGTGCACGGCCATACCACTCGGCAATCTGTGCCGATTTCCATGCCATGAGGTCGTGGTCGAGGTGTCCGCGCCACTGTGCCACCACTTCGGGCAGTCCGCACGCCGCTTCGCGGTCGATTACAGCAATTACTGAAAAGTCTGATTTCTCGCTCGTTCCTCCCACGTCGACCGACACCAAGTAGCGTCCTTTGTGGCAGTTCACTTCATCGGGCATCTTCCACACGCGCAGCAGTCCGTTCTCCGCCGGCACGAAGTGCAGCCCTTGCAGACACACGTCACCGCACTGGGCATTGCCGTGGATGTCGCCTGTGGCAATTGGCGGCAGGCAGTCGCGGCGCATGTGGTCGAGCAGCGAGGCATCAAACACCATTCGTCCGCTCAGCGAGAACGCCTCAATGTCGTTGCTCGGATATTCTGCCTTCATCAGCGCGTGCGATGTGTATTCGCGCCGCTTCGAGTGATACCAGCACAGCATTTCCAGCGTCACGCCGCAATCGTGCCACAGGCGGCGTTCATAGTCGTCGAGCTTACGCCACAGTGCCATAGGGTCGGTGACGGGGCGGCGGTATATTTCAATCTCATACCACGGCACAAACACCGCCTCTTTGTCGCTCAGATGCGCTTTCGAGCGCAGCCATTCGGTGTGGAAGTAGTTACCAACGCCGTTTGCCGTGCTTTCGAGCACTATCACGCTGTCGGGGAGCATTGCCACCGAGCCGCACACTGCGCGGATCAGGCTTTCGGGCGACTTGGTGGGCGTACTGCGCCAGAATGCCACTTCGGTGAGGTGCGCCATTGCTATGTCGTAGCCGCGTATTGCCTCCTGGCTTTCGGCTGAGCTTAGTGCCACCACACATTCGCGCCCCGTTATCTCGCTCACGTTGCGGCTTCCCTCGAAGGAGCGGAACCGCAGCTCGCGGCCGTCGTCGGTCATCTCCTTGGGGTAATTTGCAAGCAGGCGTGTGTACATTCCCTTTATTGATGCCGATGTGTCCTTCAGGTGACCGCAGATGAGGCTGTTCCATCGCTTGTGGTGCACTATTTGCAGCCATGCCATGTAGATTTGCACCAGTGTGGAGCCGCCCCACTGGCGTGCCTTGAGCATGATGAGGCGTATGGGCTGTGCTGCCGTGCGCATCGCTTCAAGCCGGGCAAGCACTCTGCGCTGTGGCACGTTCAGGGTGAATGGAATGTTGCGCGAAGTGGTCTTGTCCTTTATGGTGACGCACTCGCGGCACCAAAACTCGAAGTCGTAGCGTGAGCGGCATCGGGCGTGTTCCGTCCACGACATGTGCGGCTTGAAGTCGGCATCGGCAAGCATCTGTTTCGGCACCCAGATGTCGCTGCAGGCGTAAGCCACGCATCCTGCCACCTTTTCGGGAGCTATCACCTTGTGCGTCTTCTGTGTCATTAGCAGCATTGTCCGCTCCCCGATGCAGCCAATGCCTGCGATTGGGTCGTAAGGCACATCGAGGGCTGCCTTGCGCCTCTCGTTCTCAGCCAGCAGTTCGTCGGCACTGATCGTTGTTTCTGGGTTGTTCATGGTATTTAATTTTTTGCGCAAAATTAGCCCTGCTGCGCTACTGAAAAATCACTAAAAACGCCCTTTTGCCATCTGTCTTGTGCCTACTCGGAACAGACTGAAAAACAAAAGCGCCGCGAAATCACTTCGTGACGCTTTAGGAAAAAAATAGTATGAATAAAATGTGGTATTAGGCAATGCCAAATATAGTTCAATTCTCCGCCGGGAGAACTGAACATGTGTTGCGACACTCTGTGCCAGAGGCTTTTATACTATGCGATTATCGCTCCCATAGTGAATGTCACAATGGAATCGTGGTGTTGATATTTACATGTTACTTCTGCAATATAGCTCAAATCAATGCAGATGTGATTCTGCATCTTTGTGGGTTATTGAGCAGAAATATCGCCATCGTTACTCGGATAATCAAAAAAAAAGTAAGACTTTGAGTAAAACCATTTTTCCTGCCACAAAGTTATAGCTTTTTCTTTGGAATAGCAATATCTTTTTTCCATTAATTTTGGCATATTTGCAAAATTTTGATAATTTTGCAGTGGATTTCAGCAGTTTGTCGCACTATTTGCAACACTTTGTTTGTGTGGCAGACGGCAGTGATTCGCTATTTTCAGAACAGACGACCAATTTACCATAGTAAGTAACCCTTCAAATCATTAAATTTTCAAGAAAATGAAAAAGAAGTTTTTTTCGGCAGCCCTCGCTATGGGCTTCCTGTGCGTTGCGGCGTTGGCTTCGGCGCAACCCCCGAGAAACGAGAATGTGCAAGCCCACCCACCGAAGCGTCCGATGCTGAAGCAGCGTGTTCCGCTCTATCTCGATGACCGTGCTCCTATTGAGGATCGTGTGGAAGATGCGTTGAGCCGCATGACTCTCGAAGAGAAGGTGGCTGTGTGCCATGCTCAGTCGAAGTTCAGTTCGCCTGGTGTGAAACGTCTGGGTATTCCCGAGGTATGGATGACCGATGGTCCTCACGGCATTCGCCCCGAAGTGAAATGGGACAAGTGGAACCAGGCCGGCTGGACCAACGACTCCTGCGTGGCTTTCCCGGCTCTCACGTGCCTTGCTGCCACTTGGAACAGGGAGTTGTCGTTGCTCTATGGTATCTCTATCGGTCAGGAGGCTCGCTACCGCAACAAGACGGTGCTTCTTGGCCCCGGCGTGAACATCTACCGCACGCCTCTCAATGGTCGTAATTTCGAATATATGGGTGAAGATCCATATCTTGCTGCGCAGATGGTGGTGCCTTATGTGCAGGGTGTGCAGAGCAATGGTGTAGCTGCTTGCGTGAAGCACTATGCGCTCAACAACCAGGAGGTGAACCGCCACACCACAAATGTGATTGTCGATGACCGCACTCTCTATGAAATCTATCTGCCGGCTTTCAAGGCTGCCGTGCAGGAGGGTGAGGCTTGGACTATCATGGGCTCCTACAATCTCTATAAGGACCAGCATGTGTGCACCAACCAATATCTTCTCAACGACATCTTGAAGGGTGAATGGGCTTTCGATGGTGCTGTGGTTTCCGACTGGGGTGGCGTGCACGAAACAGAGCAAGCCATTACCAACGGCATGGATATGGAGTTTGGAAGCTGGACCGACGGCCTTGCCAACGGCGTGAGCAATGCCTACGACAACTACTACCTCGCTAATCCCTATCTCAATGCACTCCGCAGCGGCAAGGCAAGCGTTGAGGTGCTCAACGACAAGGTGCGCCGAGTGCTCCGCCTTATCTTCCGCACCGAGATGAACCGCAACCGTCCGTGGGGTTCACTATGCAGCGACATTCACTATCGCGCTGCCCGTGCAATCGGTGCCGATGGAATCGTGCTGCTCCAGAACAAGAACAACACTCTGCCTATCAATGCCGATGCCACCAAGAAGATTCTCGTGGTGGGAGAGAACGCAATAAAGATGATGACCGTGGGTGGCGGCAGCTCGTCGCTCAAGGTGCAGCGCGAAATATCCCCGCTCGACGGAATCAAGGAGGCTGTTGCCGGAAAGGCTGAGGTGAAATATGTGCGCGGTTACGTTGGTGACCCCACCGGCGAGTACAACGGTGTGGTTACAGGACAGAATCTGAAGGACGACCGTGCTCCCGAGGTGCTTATTGCCGAGGCTGTGGAGGCTGCCAAGGATGCCGACTATGTGATTTTCGTGGGCGGTCTCAACAAGGCTTCACATCAGGATTGCGAGGACTCCGACCGTGCCGGGCTTGAGCTCCCCTACGACCAGGATCGCGGGACTGAGGCTCTGGCCGCCGTCAACAAGAAGCTGGTTGTGGTGAATGTGTCGGGAAATGCTGTGGCAATGCCGTGGGTGAAGAAGGTGCCTGCAATCGTTCAGGCATGGTTTATCGGCTCTGAGGCAGGTCATGCCATTGCCGATGTGCTGTTTGGCGCGGTGAATCCTTCGGGTAAGCTGCCTATGACCTTCCCCGTGAAGCTCAGCGACTCTCCTGCCCATGCCACAGGCGACGCTAATGCTTATCCCGGCGTGGAGCGCACCGACGGCAGCAAGATTCTCGATGAGAAATACACCGAGGGTATCTATGTGGGTTATCGCTGGTATGATACCAAGAAGATTCGTCCGCTCTTTGCCTTTGGTCATGGATTGAGCTACACCACTTTCAAATATGGCAAGGTGACTGCCGACCGCAAGTCGATGACTGCCGGCGACAAAATGACATTCTCTGTTGATGTCAGCAACACCGGCAGCCGCAAGGGTGCCGAAGTCGTTCAGCTCTACATTACCGACAAGAAGTGCACCGTCGACCGCCCTGCAAAGGAACTCAAGGGATTCGACAAAGTGACTCTCGAACCGGGTGAAACAAAGACTGTGACTTTCACCGTGGCTAAAGATGCTCTCAGCTTCTTCGATGCCGATGCCCACAAGTGGGTGGCTGAGCCGGGCGTTTTCACAGCACACATTGCAGCCGCTGCCGACGACATTCGCACTTCGGTCGACTTCGAGCTTAAATAGAATGTTTAAGGATATAGATTACACGATATTCAGGAGGAGCGTTTCGGCGTTACCTCCTGTTTTTTTGCTCTCAAAGCAAGCCTCACGTCAATTTCGTAGACGAAATGGCGTGTAATCACCGTTTGTAGTTAATGAAAGTTAAATCGGGGGGGGGTAATAATTGACATTATCAATTCTTTTCATATATTTGCAGGGTAATACACCATCTGCGTTTGCATTCGGTTACGCCTTTGTGCTTTTGGCATGGCAATACGCAGGAAGAATTTAAGTAGAGATAGCTATTTATTTGATAAACTAATATTTGTATGAATATTTTGTGGTAGTGCTTTGGGTGTGCTGATACCGAATCGGCACACCTCGTTTTTTATTGCTTCCCACAATGGCACAAAAAATAATAAAAATACTCGATATTGAGTATTTCATAGCTCGGAAGAATTTCGTATATTTGCGAAGTAAAAATTTCTTGGTTCAAATCTGAAAAATGCAGCAAATGCAGCTATGGAAAGCTACAATAATAGAAATAGAAGGCTATAGGAATGGTACGGATGTATATTCCTATTGCTAAAGTTTTCATAAAACAAGTTATTGAATTGTCACGATGTGATATCGCGGCAAGATTTTTTATGCATATGAATAAATTTGAATGTGAAAGTATCATTGGCTATTCGAGCCGCGCAACGGCAAGAGTAGCCAATGATATTTTTATGTCACCCACTTCCCGGTGCAGCATTTCGGCGCACGAAAGCAGTGTTGCACCGGTGGTCACCACATCGTCAACCACAAGCACGTGCTTGCCCTCCAGCTCCTCGCTATTCGGCAGTGAGAATATGCCGCGAGTGTTAAGGTAGCGTGCATAGATGCCTTTGCGCGTCTGGGTGGAGTGGGGCTGTGCTGCTGCCACGGCGTTTATTGCAGGCAGTCCGGTGGCGCGTGCCATTCCCTTTGCTATGTATTCGCTCTGGTTGTAGCCTCTCTTGGCGAGTTTGCTGCTGTGGAGCGGTATCGGGATTAAGGCATCTATGCCGCTGAAAAAGCCGTCGGCATTGATTTCGCGTGCAAAGCGTTCGGCGAGGCGCATACCCATCATCGGGCGGTTGCGGTATTTTATGCTCTGGAGAATCTGTGAGTAGCGGTTGTCACGCTCATACCAGAAGTAGCCTGTGGCGCGCTCTATGGGCGTTTTTCCTGCAAAAAGTTGTTCCATCACGTTGTTGTGCCGCAAGTGAAGCTGTGTTCGGGGCAGCTCGGCGAGGCACTTGGTGCACAAGTCGCGCTCATGCGGCGAGAGCACTGTGCCGCACACCGGGCACAAGCGAGGCATGAGCAGGTCGGCAACATCAGAGGCGATATTTTGTAGGAATTCGATCATCGTTTTGCACAGGCGCGGTGTTGTCAATCTTCAGTGCTGTCAGTCATGTCATAGACGTCATCGCAGCAGTCGCAGTCGCTGTCGGTGAGTAGCGATGCTATTGCGCTCGATATGAGGCTGCTTTCGTAGCCTCGTGAGGCGGCAAAGCGATAGAGTGCCGCACGCTGCTGCATTGCTCCGCGACCCGACACTGAGCGTAGTTTCCCTCGTAGAGCTGCAAAAAGGGCTTCCCGGTACTCCTCCTCATTGATTTCGGCAAGAGCTTCGTTGATGCGGGTTTCGTCGATGCGTTTCTGCCGCATGGCGTAGGCTATCTTTATTCTGCCCCAGCCTGCAAAGCGGAATTTGTCGCGCACGAATGCGTGGGCATAGCGTTCTTCGCTCAGATAGCTCTCACGCTTCAACCGGTCGATAATGGTATCGGCATCGCCGGGGTTTACGCCCCACGACGAGAGTTTTGTGCGTATGTCAGCCTCGCTCTGCTCGCAGCGAGAGCAAATCGCCGCTGCTTTGTACAGGGCTTTTTCGGGCGACAGTGCGGTATCGGATCTTTTGTTCATAGTTCTGGATTGTCTTGTCGTTTTGGTATAGTTGAGTGCGTTGAGGCTCCTTCCGGCTCGCTTATTGCGTCTTTTTCCTCGCAATTGCGAATCGTTTGCGTCCCGTATAGTCGAGTTCAATCTTCACTTCCTCCATTCCGGCATCTGTGAGCATCTGTGCGGTTATGTCGGCAAATCGTGTGTTAATCTCAAAATAGAGATGTCCGCCAGGCTTCAGAGCCGTGAGCGAATAGGCGGTGATAGCGCGGTAGAACAGCAGCGGATTGTCGTCGGGCACGAAAAGTGCCGTGTGTGGCTCATATTGCAGCACGTTGCACTCCATGTCGCGCTGCTCCGACGCAGCGATGTAGGGAGGGTTGCTCACGATGATGTCGTATGCATCGCGTGGAGGCTGTGCCGTGAGTATGTCGGCAACTTCAAACCTTACTTTGGCTTTCAGCTCTTTGGCATTGCGCTCAGCCACTGCAATTGCATCGGGCGAAATGTCGATGGCATCTACTTTCGCAAAATGCAGAGTCCGAGCCAATGCTGTTGCGATGCAGCCGCTTCCTGTGCCTATGTCGAGCACATGCAGGTCGGGGGTGCTGCCATGATGCTTCACAATCAGGTCGATAAGCTGCTCCGTTTCGGGGCGCGGAATCAGCGTGGAGCGGTTCACATGGAAGTGTAGCCCGTAGAAGTAGGCATCGTCGAGAATATACTGTATCGGTTCGTGGCGTTGCAGCCTTGCAACGGCATCGTCGATTTTTGCAGCGATGAAATCGGGCACTTCGGTGTCGGCACGCAGCACCATGTCAACTGTGGAGTAGCCCATTAGCCGCTCAAAGATGATGCGCACCATGGCATCAATCTCCCCTTTGGAGTAAATGCCTGCGAGACCGTCGCGAATTTTCTTGATATTCTGTTTCATAGCCTCAAAGGTAGGATAAAAATTCCGATAATTTGCAGCATTGGCACAAATATATTTATTTTGGTGTGCTGATCGTGCCATAGCAGCGCAAGAAATCAGTAACTTTGCCTGCCCAAAAATGAAACGATGGATAACGTTGACGAAATATACATGCGAAGGGCGTTGCAGCTCGCTTCTCTCGGTGAAGGGAATGTGTCGCCAAACCCTATGGTTGGTGCCGTGATTGTATCAGATGGCAGGATAATAGGCGAGGGCTTCCACCGCTGCTATGGCGAGGGGCATGCCGAAGTGAATGCCGTAGCATCGGTGCCCGACCGCTCAATGCTGCGTGGGGCAACAATCTATGTCACTTTGGAGCCGTGTTCGCACTACGGCAAAACGCCACCTTGCGCACGGTTGCTCATCGACTGCGGTTTTGGCCGCGTGGTGGTGGGCGTGCGCGACCCCTTTCCGCGCGTTAGCGGCAGAGGCATAGCCATGCTCCGTGAAGCCGGCATTGAGGTGACTGAGGGCGTACTCGAGGAGAAGTGCCGCCGCATCAACCGCCGCTTTATCACTGCACACAGCCGCCAAATGCCGTGGGTGATGCTGAAGTGGGCGCAGAGTGCCGACGGATTCATTGATGCTCTCCGTCAGTGCTCTCCTGCATCGTCGGTTTCGGGCGTTCAGGCATCAGCGGTCGCAGGCGCGCCGGTGGTCTTTTCCACTCCGGTTACTTCCATGCTGATGCACCGCGAGCGCGCCAAGGTTGATGCAGTCATTGTAGGTGCCGGCACTGTTGCTGCCGACAATCCTTTTCTCACCGTGCGACATTGGCACTCGCGCAGGCAGCCGCTTCGTGTTGTGCTCGGCAGCATCGACGCGCTTGGGCTGTCGCCGCATCTCCTTTCCGACGGTTTGCCCACTCTCATATTCACCGAAACTGTCAGCAGCCTGCATTCTGCCCCGGGTGCAGTGGAATATGTCCATATCAATCCACACGACCTGCGCAGTGTGCTTGCGCACCTCTATAATTGCGGCATAACCTCGGTGATGGTCGAGGGTGGCGCTGCTGTGCTCCGCAGCTTCATTGCACAAAATCTTTGGAATGAAGCGCGTGTGGAGACTGCTCCCGTGTGCCTTTGCAGCGGAGTTGAGGCTCCACAGCTCACGCAGAAGCCGGTTTCTTCAGAAATCCATGGCTCTCATACCATTGAATGGTATGAGAGCAGTGTTAAATGACTATAAATGGAGGCATATTGAGGCTTATCGTCTGATAAATGCTTTGTATTTGTGAGATAAATATTAATTTTGCACCGATTTGGAACACACTCTATTTGGATCGCAGTTGAGGCATTGCAATGTATTAAAAAATAGGTTAATGTGTCAAGAAGCGTAAAAAAATCACCCATTGGGTGTGTATTACCAAATTTTGTTACTAAATTTGCATTTTAATTACAAGAATATTATTTACATAGATGAACAGGAAATTTCTTATATATCTGATTGCAGCATTCCTGACGGCTTCGGCTGCGGTTTCGTGTAATTCCGACGATGATTATGAAACTGAGCCATACGTGCCGTCGTCGAATGTAGCAATCACTTCCTTCTCTCTCGGTGCCAATTCTAAGATTCTTGCCAATCTCGACTCGGTGCATTTCACTATCGACCTTGAGCGTGCGCTTATCTACAATGCCGATTCTCTCCCTAAGGGTACCGACATTTCAAGGCTTCTGGTGACTCTCCAGTCAAGTGGCGCCAATGTGGAATTCAATGTGAAGAACGGCACTCGACTTGAGGCTGACACCACTTTTACATATAGCAACTCTGACAGCATCGACTTCACCGGCGACGTGAGAATCATCGTCACGGCAGCCGATGAGGTGACTAAGCGCATCTACACCGTCAAGGTGAATGTGCACGAAATGCTACCCGACACCCTTTGCTGGAACCGCCTTGCTCGTCGCAACTTGCCCTCTATCGGCAGTCGTGTCGTCGAGCAGCGTGCAGTGTCTTACCGCGGAAAGGCTTATTGCCTTCTCAATGAGGGCGACGGATATGTGCTCTCGTCGATCGACAATCCCGGCAACAATGTGTGGACCAAGCAGGAAATCACCCTGCCATTCACTCCCGATGTGCGCTCGCTCACGGCTACCGATGATGCCGCATATATCCTCGACAGCGAAGGTGCGCTCTATTATAGCTACGATTTGCTCTCTTGGCAGCCGTGCGGCACAGTGTGGAAGTCTATCAGCGGTGCCTACGCCGACAAGGTGCTCGGCGTTGCCGATGAATCGGGCGTGCTCAAGCATGTGGCTTATCCGGCAATCGACGGCTTCTCGGCAATGCCGCTTGAGCCTAAGTTTCCTGTTGCCAATACGAGCGATATGATTATGATCGACTCAGAGTGGAACATCAGCCCTGTGGGAATAATCACCGGCGGCACCGATGCCGACGGAAATGTGGTTGGCGACACTTGGGGCTTCGATGGAACGCGCTGGGCTAAAATCAGTATGTTCCCTATTCCTCCACATTCGGGCATGGCGATGGCTCAGTACATCACATTCGATGTGGCTTCAAACTGGAAAGTGACCGGTTATCCCACGCTCATTGCTTTTGGTGGCAAGCTCCCCGATGGCACGCTCGACAATACTCTCTACATTTCGCGCGACAACGGCGTGAACTGGAACCGTGGCGACTCGCTGCTCCAGTTCCCTGAGTACATTGATAAAGTGATGTGCGCCGATGCTCTGGTGTTCTCATCGAAGCTGAGCGTCGACTCGCGTTCTGCACTCGATGAGTGGACTGCTATGCCGGCACCGAAACTCCCCGTGTGGTGCAGTTTCCTCACCGGTGTGCCTGCATCGCGTGCCACTGAGGATATCACTGAGTGGGATTGCCCATACGTCTACATGTTTGGTGGAACTACATCGACCGGTGAATTGAGCAACAATATATGGCGCGGCGTAATCAATCGCCTCACTTTCAAGCCACTGTATTGATGCGCTGATGTTTGCGGCATGTAAAAAAATGGAGTATGGCGTGAAGCGGATTTTCACTATATTGACCCTTGTAGCAGCCTTTGCCATGAATCTCATGGCTCAGGACTACCGCTTTGAGATTGGCGGTGCGCTCGGCACCAGCGGTTATCTTGGCGATGTCAATAAGGGCAATTTCCTGCGCAAGCCGGGAGTGTCGGCCGGAGCCGTTTTCCGCTACATTCCCAATTATAGCAGGGCTAACAAGGGAAGCCTCAAAGTGGCAACCATCAGCGGTGACACGCGCACCCAAAAACACGACAATGACGGCCGCAGCGACTATGAATTCAAGTCTACGCTTATCGACTTTGGCGGGCAGGCGGAGTTTAACTTTTTTAATTTCGGCATTGGCTCGAAATATAAGAACTTGAAACGCTTAACCCCATATCTCACTCTCGGATTGGGTGCCACTATGGCATCGTGCAGCGGCAGCAGTGCCTTTGCAGTGAATCTTCCGATGGGTGTCGGGGTGAAATATAAATTGAAGGAACGCTTGAATATGGGGGCTGAGTTCACCATGCGCAAGTGTTTCGGTGACAAAATCGACGGTTTGAGCGACCTGAATGGCATTAAAAGCTCATTTGCTAAGAATACCGACTGGTATTCGCTCATTCAAGTGAGCATCACTTATGAGTTTGGGAAGCGATGCCGCGTGTGTCACTATGTGGATTAACAATAACGATTGAAGCATTACACAACGTAAAGACAGAGTATGTCGTCACTGATTGAACAAATAGACAAGACGCGCCTCCCACGCCATGTGGCGGTGATTATGGACGGTAACGGTCGGTGGGCTAAGCAGCGCAATATGCCTCGCTCACAAGGTCATGTGGAGGGGGTCAACACTGTGCGAAAAATCACCGAAATAGCCTCAGAGGTCGGTGTGGGATTCCTTACGCTCTACACGTTCTCCACTGAGAACTGGAACCGCCCGAAGGACGAGGTTGATGCCTTGATGAACCTGATAGTGGTGGCCATTGAGCGCGAAACGCCCGACCTTATCAAGAACAATGTTCGCCTCACAATGATTGGCGACATTGAGCGTATGCCTGAATTTGCACGCACGCGCTTGCAGAAGTGTATGGACGACACGTCGCACTGCTGCGGACTGGTGCTCAACCTTGCTCTGAGCTACTCCTCGAAGTGGGAGATTCTTGAGGGTGTCAAGAAGATTGCTCGCAGCGTCAGCCGTGGCGAGATTGCTGTCGACGACATCGACGATGCACTCTTCAGCAGTAGCCTTACCACGCGCGACATTCCCGACCCCGACCTGCTCATTCGCACTGCCGGTGACTTGCGCATCAGCAACTTCCTGCTGTGGCAGATTGCCTACTCTGAGCTGTACTTTACCGACATCTATTGGCCCGACTTCACCAAAGACGACTTCTGCCGTGCAATTCTCGACTATCAGCACCGTGAGCGTCGTTTCGGCAAGACGAGCGAACAGGTGGAGCACGAGCAGGCATAGTTCTGCGATGTTTCGGCAAAATATTACACAATGACTGATATTAAGTAAAAAAACTGATATATAAAGATAAAATTTTTCCCACGATGAGATTGAAGCTCCTCACACTGCTGGCTGCACTATTGGCAATGGCAAACTCTGCCGCTGCACAAGTGACCAACGACACTATCTATAACCCGAAAGTAATTTTTTCGGGTATGCCCCACAAATATGAAATCGCCGGAATTAAGGTTACCGGTGTCGACAACTATGAGGATTACATCATAATCGGCTACTCCGGTCTTACGGTAGGGCAGAAGGTAGATATTCCCGGTGATGAAATCAAGATGGCGGCTAAGCGTTTCTGGAGGCAGCAGCTTTTCTCCTCGGTAAAAATCAAGGTGGAGAAAATCTGTGGCGACAAGGCATGGCTTGAGATTGAGCTTCGCCAGCAGCCGCGTATCTCCGAAATCAACTACAAGGGCATGAAAAAGGGCGAGCGTGAGGACATTCAGCTTCGTCTTGGCCTTACTACGGGTAACCAGATTACTCCCAACATCGCCGACCGCGCCCGACAGATTATTGAGAAATACTACGATGGCAAGGGCTTCAAGAATGCCACTGTGCGTGTCGACCAAAGAGAGGATTTGAGCAAGAAGAACGAGGTGATCGTCGACATTATAGTCGATAAGCACGACAAGGTGAAAGTGCACAAAATCTACATCGACGGCAACAAGGTGCTGAGCGACCGCAAGCTGAAGAACGTGATGAAGAAGACGAATGAGAGCCGAAGCCTACTTAAGCTCTTCAGCCAGAAGAAATTCGTTACCGACGACTATGAGGCCGACAAGCAGCTCATCATCGACAAGTATAATGAGCTTGGTTATCGCGATGCGCAGATTCTTAGCGACAGCGTGGTCAATTACATCAACAACAAAGTTGATGTCTACCTCAAGGTCGAAGAAGGACAGAAATACTACATTTCGGGAATCAGTTGGGTGGGTAACACCATCTATCCTTCAAGTATTCTCGACAATATCCTCGGCATAAAGGCAGGTGATGTCTACAACCAAAAGCTGCTCAACAAGCGTACAACCGAAGACGATGATGCCGTTGCCAACCTCTACATGAACAATGGTTACCTCTTCTTCAATCTTGTGCCAATCGAGCAGAACATTCACGGCGACTCCATCGACCTGGAAATGCACATCATGGAGGGCCCGCAGGCTCGAATCAACAAGGTGGTAATCAATGGTAACGACCGCCTCTATGAGAAAGTTGTGCGCCGCGAGCTGCGTGTGCGCCCAGGTGAGCTGTTCAATAAGGAGGCTCTGATGCGCTCGGCCCGCGAAATTGCCCAAACCGGTCACTTCGACCCTGAAAAGATGGACATTCGCCCTGAACCTAACGAGGAGAATGGAACAGTCGACATCCTTTTCAATCTTGAGTCGAAAGCCAACGACCAGATTGAGTTCTCCGCCGGTTGGGGTCAGACCGGTATCATCGGTAAGCTCAGCTTGAAGTTCACCAACTTCTCCATCAAGAACCTTTTCCGTCCGTCGTCTTACAAGGGCATTATTCCTCAGGGTGAGGGTCAGACGTTCACCATTTCGGCGCAGACCAATGCCAAGTACTACCAGGCATATAGCGTGTCGTTCCTCGACCCATGGTTTGGCGGCAAGCGACCAAACTCGCTCTCGGTTTCGGCATTCTACTCTCGCCAGACCGGTATCAACTCTTCGTTCTACAACAATAACTATCTCAATAGCGGTTACTACTACAACAACTACTACGGCTACGGCAACAGCTATTACAACAACTACAATAACTACTACGAGAACGCCTACGACCCCAACAAGTTCCTCCAGATGGCAGGTATCACCGTTGGATTCGGAAAACGCCTCTCGTGGCCTGACGACTACTTCACCTTCACCGCCGAGCTTGGCTATCAGTGGTACTACTTGAAGAATTGGGATTATCTCTACTATATGAACAATGGCGTGTCGAATGCCATAACCCTTGGCTTGACACTTGCACGCAACAGTATCGACAATCCGCTCTACACCCGCCGAGGCAGCTCGTTTGCGCTGAGTCTGCAAATGACGCCCCCTGCTTCGCTCTTCGGCAACAAGGACTGGGACGCGCTTGCCGCTGCCGGTACGGTCGATGCCAAGAAGGAGCTTTACAAGTGGATTGAATACTGGAAGCTGAAGTTCAGGGCAAAGACCTACACTCCGCTCTCCAACCCCGACGACAAGTGGACTCTCGTGCTTATGACACGTGCCGACATCGGCTTGCTCGGAAGCTACCACAAGAGCCTAAAGTCACCGTTTGAAACCTACTATGTGGGTGGCGACGGTATGTCGGGCAGTTACACCTACGCTACTGAGACTATTGCCCTGCGCGGATACGACAACGGTGCTTTCACCCCTTACGGTCGTGAAGGCTACGCCTACACCCGATTCTGCTTTGAGCTGCACTTCCCGTTCATGCTCCAGACGTCGACCACAATCTACGGTCTTGCATTCCTTGAGGGCGGTAACGCCTGGACCGAGGTCAAGACCTTCGCTCC
>CAMFSS010000019.1 GCA_945983195.1 uncultured Prevotellaceae bacterium
CGCTGCCGTGTTGTGATTGAATATCACATGTCATTAGTTCGTTCCTAAAATATGATTCCCATTCTCGTCCTAGATCTTACTGTATGCCACATCGTCAGGAAGCCCCTCCTCCTGTCCAAATGTGGTGAAGTCATCTGTGTCGCGGTTGTAGCGGCTTATGCCGCCGCGGTCGGTCGAAAGCCAAAGTCGCCCCTTGCTGTCGGTGTACAATGCACTGATTGAGTTCGAGCGGAGTCCGTTGGGCTTCTCGCCATCGCAGGTGTACTGTTTGAAAAGTCTGTTATGTGGGGTGTAACGCCACACTCCGTTTCCCATAGTGCCAAACCACACCTCTCCGTCGGTCGTTTCGGCTATGGTGAATATCCAGTCGTAGCCGGTTGCCGATATATGCTCAAATTCTTGAGTTCCTGCCTTCCGGCGGTAGAGGGCGTAGCCAAGTCCAACCCATTCTGTGCCGCTGCTGTCCTTCAGGTATGAGTACACTCCGTTTGAGCCGTTGTCGTTGTCGAATAGCTTCGTGTAGCTCTTTGCCGATTCCACGCGCACCAGCCCTAAATGGCTGAACGATACCACTATTTCCCCTCCTGTCGAGGTTAGCATCAGTATGGTGTTATTGTTGGGGATGGGGCGTTTTTCGGCATGTGTGATTGCCCCGGTCGACGGATTCAGCACGTTTAGCCCCTTCTCCTCCGTGCCTATCCAGATGCGTCCGTCGGCTGCCTGTGCCAGTCCGCGAACTCGCCGGCTGCTCAGTCCGGCTCCAAGCCCGAAGTATTCGAATGTGAATTTGTTGCGTGGCATGTAGTCCACGCCGCCAAACATGGTTCCGAGCCATGCGTCACCCTGCTTGCTCTTGTAGATGTAGTAGATTATGTCGTCCGACAGACTGAATTCATTCAGCGGGTCATTTGTCATGTATCGCTCGGTGTGCCTTATCGTGTCTATGATGTAGAGTCCGTGCTGCGTGCCCACCCATATCTCTCCGTCGAAGCACTCCAGACAGCGCAGATACACCTTGCCCGCGTATGTGAATGGTATCTCCGATATCTCGTTCGTACGAGTGTTGAAGCGGAAAATCTGTCCCTCATTCGATGCAAGTATCAGCGAGCCGGTTATGTCTTCGGCAATTGAGATGAAATTTATGCCAAGTAGCGAAGTCCCGTCCACCTGTGTTATTTGGTCAAAATCCTTGGTTTCCGCGTTCAGGCGGTACAGTCCCGAACCGGTGGTGCATATCCACACATTCTTCTTGCTGCTGATGAAGATGTTCGATGGGAATATTTTTTTGAAGTTGCCGTCTTTTGTGATATTGTAGTAGTCCACTTTGTCACCGTCGTGGTAGTGGAACACTCCCTGGTCGGGCACAAGTGCCCACACGTTGCCTTTGCCGTCGCCCACTATCGACTGCACCCAGTTGTCGGCCACCGTTCCTGTCTTGGCATCTTTCTGCACTGCCTTTCTGAAGCGGTCAGTGTGTGGATTGTATATGTAGATGCCGCGGTCAGTTCCCACCCACAGCATCTTGTTTTCGTCCTCATAGAGTGCCCCGATGTTGTTGTTGCCTTGATTCAGCTCCTCGTCATAGCAGTCGAGCAAGCGCATATTCACGCCGTCATAGCGGTTTAGTCCGTTTTTTGTGCCGAGCCACATAAAGCCGTAGCTGTCCTCGGCTATGCACTTCACATTGCTCGACGACAATCCCATTGAACTGTCGATGTGTTTGAATGAATAGTGTTCTAATGCTTCGATTGGCTGCGCAAATGCCAAGGCAGCAACAAATGCGACTGCCGCGAATAGTTGTTCCATGCCACGACGTTGGTTCATAATCACGTTGTTTATGGTATTCTTCTATGGATAATATTTATAGTAGCGTCAATTGTGTCTTTGCGGGTGCGGAGGGTGTGGGGTGCTATCGGGCAAGCACCTTCCTTACGGCTGTGTTGCCCGATTGCAGTGTCACTGAGGCTATCACCACACTGTTGCCCGATTTCACCGGGAGTATTACTGTGTCGGCTTCGCCTTTGGCGGTGTAGCTGGCAAGCTGTGTGCCGTCAATTCCGTACACGTTCACGCTGCTCACCGGCTCACTTGCTGCCACTTGAAGCTCCCCGTCGAAAAAGCCGACTTTGACCGACCCTGGCGGGTCAGTCATAGTGCTTTCTGTCTTGCCATAGCCGGCTCGCTCGAAGCGGTAGATGCGAACATCCTTGCCCGGCACGCTTATCTGCATCGTTGCTGCATTGCTATAAGTCTTGGTCTCAAATAGCTCTGTAACCCTCACGAATTCCGATGCGTCAACACCGAGTCGCTGGAAATTCGGGGCAAAATTGAGTGCTCCATTGTTCTCGTAGTTGAACACTACATAGTAGAATGCATCGGGTGTGTCCATGATGAACTCATTGTCGACCGACACGTCGTTTTGGCTGAAAAGCGTGGTGGTGTAGCTGAATGTTCCTGCTACCGGAAGGAACGACTTGCCTATGCGGCCAACTTCCAGAAGGTCCTTGTTCGATGCAAACTTCACGGCACGTGCGCGCTCCTCGTCGTAGCCCACTACAAGTCCGTAGTTGCCTCTCACCTCTCCCTCGTAGGCGTATGTGCCGCCAAGAAGGGTCATGCCGGTAATAAGTCCGCAAGTGTAGCGTATGCGTGCCTCCTGCTCATCGTTGGAGCCTTTGCCCGAGAATTTCACCTTCGACATGCACATGTGGTCAGGGTCATTGAAGGAGTAGAGGCGGTCGAGCCACCATGAACCTTCTATGCAGTTGAGTGTGTACATCGACTGTGGAAGGTCGCCCCATGCATCACAGCCTATGCGGCGCACGTGTGCCTTGTTGGGGAAGATCGGGGCTATCGAGAAGTCGAGCATTATATCGTCGTCACCGCAGAACTCCTTGATGTAGTCCATTCCGTAGTTGTAAGCCATCATTCCGGTGGTGATATTGGGGTCATACCATGAGTCTGCCTCCTGCGATCCGTTGTTCATGAAGTCAATCTTCACGAACTCGAAGCCGAGGTCGCGGAATTTCTGGAATGTGCGGCGGTTCCACTCCTTCACTGCCGGGTGTGTCGGGTCGAGCGACCAGCCGTTGATGTGGCGGTATTTGCCGCCTGTCTTCAGCACCATCTCTCCAAGTCGTCCGCCTTCCCACTCGTAGTTGCCGGTCACTGCATCTTCGCCGCCCCAGTAGGTGAACGGTGTGGTGTAGATACCTGCCACGAAGCCAAGCTCCTTGCAGCGGTTGGCATACTTGCGGAGCTGCTCGTCGGTGAGTGCGTTCCAGCCTGAGTCGAGCACAAGGTGGCAACGTCCCTGCTTGTTGTAGAATCCCACCGGCTTAAGCTCCTTCTCGAAGAAGTCGAGCAGGCTCATTGCCGATGTATAGTTCAGTCCGAACTCCATGCCGCCCCACGACTGCCAGCCGAATAGCGACTCGTCCTTGGTCCACACGTATTTCGGGCAGAGCACTGCATTTGCATCTGCATAGGTTTCCATTCCGTTGCGCCAGTCGTCAAACACTCCGAGCATAAAGCGCGGCGAGCTTACTCTTGCTCCCTTCACTGCGCCGTGACGCTCGCTCGATGCCTTGTTGTTGACTATATCCCAGGTGCGCTCGCTGATGTAGCCTGCCTCTGCGGTCAGCTTGCGAAGTCGATTGCTGCCATTCGGGGTTACGTAGATTGCCGATTTCCATGTTGAGTGGTCAATTGAGCCGAGAACTATCGCCTTGCGTGTATCCACGTTGAAAAGCGATGTTGCCTCGCACGAAATGACCTGCTGGCCTATCTCCCAGTTGATGGTGCTGAATGTTGCCCAGTTGTCGTTGGCAAATGGCATGTTGTACACACGGTTGTTGCTGCTGCCAAGCACCGAAAGGGTGTTGGTCGTTTCCGATACTATCGGACATATCTTGGTGCTCGATGTTGTGCCCGATGAGGCTATCACCGATGCCTCTACGAGGATATAAGGTTGGTTCGGATAGATGTAGATGTTCTGCTCCAAGTCATTATGTCCGCTCTTGCCCGAGAAACGGTAGGTGTACTGCTTGCCCGTGCCGAAGCCGTCGCTGATGCTCTTCGATGTGAGCGCGCAGTTGGGATAGTCCTTCGACGACATTGTGTTGTAGCTCTCATCAAGTGCCGTGACGTAGGCATTCTTGATGATGGTAGTGCCATTGACTGTATAGGTCAGAGTGTTCGACGTGCCGGCGGTGATTGTCCATGCACCGTCGCTGATGTCGAGCGTCCCTGCCATTGCAGGCAGCATGCTGCTTGCCAATGCCAAAACCGATAATATCTTCTTGCTTAGTCTCATGTTATTGTGGTTTTTATTAGTATTTATATCAATATTAAGTGTTTACATCGGCTGTTAGTAAAATGTGGCTTGTGCTCTGCAAAATTAGGGCACAAGCCACACAAATTTACCCTAAAAAATCATATTCATACCAAATGTAAACCCTAATTAACTTATTTTACAATGTATTTTGTGGCGGTTGTTCCCTCGGCTGTAGTAGCTTCTACCACATACACGCCTGCGGTTGCCTCTACATCAAGTGCTGCTCCTGCCTTAACCTCGGCATCGGCTACCACGCTGCCCGAAAGGCTGATTACGCGCACACGTGCATCGGCATTCACTGTGATGTTGCGTCCGTTGCACTTCACTGCCACTGTCTCAGCCTTCACTGCCTCTGCTCCGCTGATTGCGTCCTTCGATATAGTGAATTTGCTGCCGAGCTTGCAGCCGTCGATTGTCTGTACGCCCCACTCTACCACGTCGGCTGCTTTCACGTTGAGTGTATAGCTGCATCCCACGAGTGCTGCATCTATGTTGTTCACTGCACGGAGCACGCCCGTTGACGGATTTGCAGGAACAAGGGTGATGATGCGGCCGTCTGTCAACTTCACATACACGTTGTAGAGCAATGCTGCGGTCGGGGTCTTCGAGTCGCTGCCTGCGTCCCATGTGAATACCACCTTGCCGTCTACCTCCTCGGCCTTGAGGTTGCTCGGTGCTGTAGGTGCCTCGTTCATTCCGCGCGATGCCATTCCGTTAATGATTTGGAAGTGGTGTCCGCCGTTGTCCTGATAGCCCATTGCAAGTATGTCAATCATGCCGTTGTTGTTGAAGTCGGCTGCTACCAATGCAGCACCGCCACGGTGTCCGCCGATAAGTGCATCCTTCTCGGCAAATGTGCCGTCACCCTGGTTGATTGCAACGATTGTCTTGCCGCCATTCGATGTTTCTCCGGCATACACAAGGTCCATGTTACCGTCGGCATTCAAGTCGCACCAGTCAGCTCCCGATGTCTGCATTCCGGTCAGTCCGTAGTCTTTGTAGGTGAATTTGCCTGTTCCGTCGTTCAAGTACACGTCGGCTACAAGTGCCCAGCCCTGTGGGCATGATGTTCCTGTCACGAAGAGGTCAAGGTCACCGTCGCTGTCGATGTCGACGAGGGTGATGAATCCCTTCTCTGTTCCGCGGTTGGTGTTGTCAAACATTGCAGCGTCTGCTGCTGTGAATGTGCCGTCGCCGTTGCCGTAGTATGCACGGATGCAGTCATAGACAATGCAGCCGTATACAACAAGGTGGCGCATGCCGTCACCGTTGAAGACGCAGAATGCATTTGAGACGCAGCGATGCGATGAAAGTCCACAGTCGTCGGCTTTACGGGTAAATGTGCCGTCGCCGTTGTTGTTGAGATAAAGTACCGGACCTCCGACATCCTCACGCGGATTGCCGTTGAAGGCGATAATGTCGGGATAGCCGTCATGGTTGAAGTCGCCTATGGCAAATATTCCGTCATACCACTTCTCTGCGTCACCGCCGTCGATGCTCATCTCATAGTCGAGTGCAAATCCGTCTACATTCGAGAAATTGCCTGCTCCGTCGTTCTGCAAGAGCTTTGAGCCCCACGAGCCGCCGAGAATAATATCAACTTTGCCGTCGCTATTGTAGTCGATTGGCACCACCACGCGCTCCCACGAACAGCCGTCAGGGTCGGCTATATCCGTCGACGACGTAAAGTTGTAGCCATCGCCGGTGAGGAATTTGATGGTGGTTGCCCAGCCGTTGTTTAAGTCACGGCCTTTCACTATGATGTCAAAATTGTCATCACCGTTGAAGTCTCCCAAGCCCATACTGCCGTGGAAAAGTCCTGATGATACAAGCGACGAAAGGTCAAGCTCATTGTATGTCGGCACCTGGGGTGCTGCGGCAAATGCTGCCGATGTTGTTGCTGCAAGCAGCACGCTGAGTAAAGTTCTTTTTTTCATAACTATTTTGTTGCTTTAAGTTCGTAAAAAAAGGAAAAAGATGGTGGAAAATGATCTTGGGGAGAAGACACTCTCCACCATCGGTATTAATGGAGTTGATTAATTATCGTTTTTTATCTGTAACCTTCGTTCTGGTCCTCAGGTGCAATGTCGTCGTTCTGGTCGATTTCTGCAAGCGGAAGCGGCCATACCTTGTTCCACTCCTGGATTGTTCCCGAACGCTTTGCCCACTTGTTGCGCTCCTTTACATACTCAAGGAACTTGCCTGTGCGCACGAGGTCGAAACGACGCCAACGCTCTCCGAACAGCTCACGTACGCGCTCTGTCAGAATCTCTGTGCGGAACTGCTCTTTCGACATGCCTGTCCAACGCTTGTCGGCCGGAAGGTCGAAGTCCCATGCACGCGAACGAACCTTGTTGACCTCTTCCATTGCCTCTGTTGTGCTGCCAAGCTCGTTCAAGCACTCTGCATACAGCAGAATTGCATTGGCAAGGCGGAGGAATGGTATGTTCTTGCCTGAGTACCACATATTGTTGAGGCCCATTCCTGAGTGTGAGTCTGTGCGGAAGTCCTCATACTTCTTGATGTGCGGCTTAAGCTCGTCGTGGTCCTCACCGAGGTCTTCCCATGCCACACTGTTAAGGTCGGGCACTTTGCCGAACCATGTGAAGTCGTAGCGGATTGCCTCCTCTTTGCGCACGTCACCATCTTCCCATATACCGCCGTCGGCTACATCGCTGTATGCCCACTCTGTCGGTACTGCGTGGTCGTAACCGCTCATGAAGCAGCCGTCACCGCCCATCGACTGCACTGCGCGTGAGCCAATCTGGAACTGAACTGCATTGTTGTCAGGCCATGCGTTGCTGAATTGCCACTCGAAGATTGCCTCCGAAGTGTTGCCCATGCTGTAATCCCACAGGTCATAGTAGGGAACAAGCTCAAACGGACCCTTAACCACCTTCTCAAGTGCTGCCTTTGCCTTCGAGAAGTCACGAAGTCCTGTTGCCTCCGGTGCCGACATATAGGCATAGCCCAGAAGCATCGATGCTGCATAGGTTGTAGCACGTGCCGGCTCGTTGGTGTCCGGGCAGTATTTCACTGCATTCTCAAAGTCGTTGATGATGAACTCCCAGATGTCCTTCTCCGGCTGGCGGCCATAGCCAAGCTCGCTGATGCGCTCAAGGTCAAGGATTGGAATACGTCCATAGATGAAGGTAAGTTCCATTGAAAGTCCGGCGCGGACGAAGCTGGCTTCACCGAAGATGCGGGCTGCATCTTCATCGCTTTCTACGAGCGGCTTCAAGGCCTTGATGATTTTGGCTGCCTCTCCTACCTTGGTCCAGCGGTTGCCCCACTGGTCTGAGATATAGTAAAGTTCCGATGTCAGGAGTGCATCGTAGCGGTCGAGTGACCCGCGGCGCATTCCGTCCTCCTTCAGTGCCTGGTATGCTCCCGACTGTATTTCATCGGTTCCTACCATGCACTCCCACAAGTAGCGGTCTTTGAACATTTCACGCCACCCTTTATAGCAGCTCTGTAATACTGATTCGGCATATTCAGGCGACGAGTACATCTTCTCCTCTGTGATTGCCGTCTTGGGCTCTTCGTCAAGGAAATCGCTGCACGATGCAAATGGAAGCGATGCCAGAGCTATTATGCCCAGTGTAATTATCTTATTTTTCAGTTTCATCGTTGTTTGTGTTTTTTGTTGTTAGAAAATGCTTAACGAAAGTCCCAATGTGTAAGTACGCTCTGTCGGGTAGTAGCCGTTACCGTCGCCATACTCAGGGTCAAATCCCTTGTAGCCTGTCAAAGTGAACACGTTGCTTGCGGTGAAGTACACGCGAAGGTTGTTGAGGTGCCACTTCTGGGTCAGGTTCTTTGGCAAGTTGTAAGAGAGTGTGAGGTTCGACAAGCGGAGGAATGATGTGCTCTGTACGTAGCGGTCGCTTTCGCCTGCTCCGTATGCGCTGTAGCCGCTCACGTTTGCCATGCGGCGTGGGAAGTATGCCGATGTGTTCTCCGGTGTCCAGCGGTCAAGAAGGTCGGTCGATGCGTTGCTCTGTCCGAATGAGCTGATAAGGCTCTCATAGTAGCCGCTAAGTGCGTGTCCGCCTACCGAGTAGTTGAAGATGGCGTTAAGTGTCAAGCCCTTCCATGAGAAGTCGGTCGAGAAGCCTCCGTAGAACTTCGGGTCCATATCGCTGTAGATTGCACGGTCATACTGGTCAACTATGCCGTCTGGCTTGTCTTCCGGTCCTGAAATGTCGCGCATATAGAGGTCGCCGAGTCCGATTGTGTGTCCGCTGAAGTCGAGGTTCTCCCACTCTGCGCGGTTGCTCTCGTTGGCGATGCCTGCTGCCTGGAGGCAGTAGATGTTGTTGAGCGACTCACCTACGAAGATGTTGCCTGTGCGGCCGCCGCTGAGGATGCGCTCCACATTGCCGTAGAGTTTCTTCACCTTGTTGCGGTCAAGTCCTAAGTTTGCGCTGACGTTCCATGTGAAATCCTTTGTCTCCACCGGAACTGCCGAGAGTGTAAGCTCAAATCCCTTGTTGCTCAGCTCACCGATGTTCTCCACTGTGTAAGTGTAGCCCGATGTGTTAGGCAGGTTGTGGCTCATGAGAAGGTTTGAGTTGTTGATGAAGAATACATCAAGTGATGCGCTCAAGCGGCGGTTGAGGAAGCTCATGTCAAGTCCGATGTTGGTCTGCTTCTGCTTCTCCCATGTGATGTTTGGTGTTCCGCGACGTCCGTTTGTTCCGTATGATGCCTCGCCGTTGCTTACGCTCGGTGAGTAGAGTGTGGCATACATGAAGTTGCCGATTTCCTGGTTACCTACTGTTCCGTAGCCTCCGCGAAGCTTAATCTGGTTCACATACCATGTCTTCGGGAAGAACGTCTCGTTGGTGATATCCCATGCTACCGAGAACGAGGGGAAGAAGCCCCAGCGGTGTCCGTCAGCAAAGCGCGATGATCCGTCCCAGCGTCCTGTGAGGGTCAGGTAGTAGCGCGATGCGTAGGTATAGTTGGCACGTGCTACATACGACAAGATTGAGTTGGCTGAGTAGCTGTTGTAGATGTGACGGTTCTCTGCGTCGGCTGCGCCAAACAGTCCGTCGTAGCCGAGGTCGTCCGAAGCAAACTTGCGGCCCTCACCCTTCAGGTCTGAATATATCTTGCGCGATGCCGTTGTTCCGAAGAAGGCGTTCACGCGGTGCACTTCATTGAAGATGTTGTCGTAGCTGATGGTGTTATCCCACTGCCACTGTGTCTCGCCGAAACGCTGCTGTGTTGCAAATGCCTCGCCTGAATAGTGGCGATACGACTCCTGGATGCCGGTCGGGATAAACTGGTTCCAGCTCTGCTCGCCGTGATTGATGGCAAATGTCGAGCGGATGTTCACGCCCTTGATGGGGTTGATGTTCAAGTAGTTCGATGATGTGAGGTGATAGCGTGTACGGTCGGTCTTCACCTCGTAGGAGTTGAACGGGTTGAAGTTGTTGTTGTTCTCCTCCGATTTCACACGCCAGAAGAGTGTCAGATAGTCATCGTCGTGGCGGGTTGCATCGTCCTTGTAGGGAGCGAAGTCTACGAGTGGGTTACCATTGTAGAGTGCCTGCGAATATACCGAGCCACTGGTCATGTCATCATGTGTGTAGGTGTATGAGGTGTTTGTTCCCACCTGCAACCACGGGGTGATGTCGGCCGATGCATTGATACGGCCGGTGTAGCGCTGCTGCTCTGTACCGCGAACGATACCCTTCAGGTTGTTCACACCGAGGCTCATGTAGAACTGCGATCCTTCCGATGCCTTCGAGAAGCTGAAGTTGTGGTTGTGCTGCACGCCTGTCTGTGTCACCTCTTTCAGCCAGTCGTAGCTCTTGCCGCTCTTGTAGCCGGCAAACTCCTGATCATGGAAGGCGATATTGGTCTTCATCAGGGTGTTTTCGATGTACTCCTTACGGTTGGCATCGGGATTGTTATACATATATCCGTTGGCGTATGCCTCCGTACGCATCTCGAAGAGCTGCTGGGCGTTCATTGTCTCGGGGCGGTGGCCAATCTTCGAGAAGCCTACCCATCCGTCGTATGAGAACTCGCCTTTGCCTTTCTTACCCTTCTTGGTAGTTACCACGATTACACCGTTTGCACCACGCGATCCGTAGAGGGCGGTTGCCGATGCGTCTTTCAGCACCTGTACCGACTCAACGTCGTTCACGTTGATTGAGTTGAAGAATCCGAAGTCGTTGCCCATTACAAGACCGTCGACTACATAGATTGGCGACGAGCCTGAATTGATGGTGTTCGTACCACGAATCTTGATTGATGAATCTTCCGAGGGAGATGTGCTCTTCACGATGCTAACTCCTGCCACGCGGCCCGAAATAGCGTCGTTGATGTTTGTCACCGGCTTCTCGGCAAGTACTTCTGCGTCAACGTAAGATACTGCGCCCGTAAGGTCGCTCTTCTTCATTGCCACACCTACCACAACCACCTCATCAAGGCTGGTGCTTGCTTCTTGAAGTTTGATTACTAATTTTCCACTCTTGGGCACTGCCACTTCTTGTGCATTGTAGCCCACGTAGGATACTTGGAGTGTCTGGCCCGGCTTGGCCTTGATTGTAAAATTACCGTCAATGTCGGTCGATACTCCCACCGTTGTTCCCTTCACCAGAACTGTGGCTCCAATGAGTGGACCGGTTTTTTCATCTAAAACTTGTCCTGTGATATTTGTCTGTGCAAAGATTGCCTGCACGCAAAATAACATAAGGACCAACATAGTTGAAAGTCTACGTTTCATGTTACTTTAGAATTGATTATTATTAGGTTTATAGTTAAAAAAAATTGTTGTTTTGAAGTTTAGTTAATGAGGGAGGTTATTCCCAAACTTTACGATGCAAATTTATGCTTTTGAGCCTTGAAAAATTGTAGCAAATTCGGCAAATTTTTGCGAAAATGCTCCATTTTAGGCTGTTTGGCTAAAATGTGTCACCAAGTGACAAAATTTTGAGCTGTCGGCGCATTTCGTCACGATCAATCGCCGTCCTGACGTGTATGGTGCGCTTTTCTCCGGGCAAAATGTCAAAATAATTGTCACTGAAAAAGTTCTCAATTCCTTCAAGTGAGAGGAAAACGCCGCGTGCAAACACGTCACTGCCCACTGTCACCTCGTAGCCTCCTTCTGCCGGCTCTATATCCACGCTGTAGTTGGGGTGGGTATAGTTCATCAGCTTCTGTCGGCAGGCATATCCCACGTTGGTGTATGGCTCTGCTCCGGCTGTTTCAAAGCGCACTGCGAATATCACGTTTTCGCGCTTCTCACCTTTCAGCATATTGCTCAGCGCACTGCTAAAAATCACCTGTGAGGTGAGTGCCTTGGCTGTCACGTTGCGCGTCACTTGCGCCAGTTTCTTGCCGCCAAGCGTGAGTGCTGTTATGGTAAATTTACCCTTTGCATTGGTGCGGCGGTCGCTCACAAGGTGCACCTTCACCACACCGTCTTTCACCGTCGGCGACACCAATATGTCGCGGTAGGCTTGGCGTGCGAAGTATTGCTGTGCTTTCCAGCGTCCGTAGTAGTCGCGTGCTGCCCACGATGCCACCGGCCAGCAGTCGTTGTGCTGCCAGTAGAGCGTTCCCATGCAGTAGGGCATGTCGCGGCGGTGCGCTTCCATCGCTGTCTTTATCGCGTCGCCCTGGAGTATCATTCCCACGTAAAGGAAATGCTCGAAGTTGTCGGGCGTGCGGAACTCCTTGTCCATATAGTCGCGAATCAGGTTGTTGGCATACGACCCGGCTCGCTGGTGTGCCATCATCACTTCGCTGTTGATGCTCCAGTCGCGCTTCTGCGGTGCATATATCTTCACCGACTCAAATTCGGGAAACGACTGGAAGCCGTATTCCGAGAAGAATCGTGCTCGCTCCACGTTGTAGTGTCCTATCGAGTCGCGTCCGTGCCACACGCCCCAATAGTGTGCATCGCCGTTCACGCCGTCGCTCGGTGTGTCCTCGAAGGCAAAGGGCGACGATGGACGGTAGCTGATGCCGCTGCCATATTCTGCCACCACTTCCGGCAGGCACTTGAAGTACATATTCTTGAATTGCGACTCAAGCAGGGGCAGCACTCCGCGCTCCTCGTAGTATTTCTTGCGGTTGCCCCAGCCGTACATCACGTCCTGGCACTCGTTGTTGCCGCACCACAAGGCTATGCACGCGTGGTTGCGCAGTCGCTTCACGTTGTCTATTGCCTCCTGGCGTATGTTGGCAATGAACTCGTCATCAGCCGGATAGGTCGAGCAGGCAAACATAAAGTCCTGCCACACAAGTATGCCGTTGCGGTCGCATAGCTGGTAGAAGTAGTCGTCTTCGTACACTCCGCCGCCCCACACGCGTATCATATTCATGTTCACTGCCTTGGCATCGAGCACATGCTTCTCATATCGCTCTCGTGTGATGCGTGGCAGAAAATTGTCGAGCGGCACCATGTCGGCACCCTTCATGAACACTGGTTTGCCGTTCACCTCGAAGTAGAGGTTGTGCCCATACTGGTCCTTGTCGTTGTGCAGCACTATCGAGCGCAGTCCTATCTCCTGCGAGCGGCTATCTGCCTCCTTGCTGTTCACTGTGAGAGCGGTCTTGAAGTCGTAGAGATAAGGCTCGCCGAGTCCGTTGGGCCACCACAGGCGCGGATTGGCTATAGTGTAGTCCATCTGCACGCGGTTTGTGCCTTTGGTGAGGCTCACCTGCTTCTTTGCCACCTCGCGTCCGTTGGCGGTCACTGTGAGGGTGGCATTGTTCACGGCTGCATCGGCTCGCACTTCCACTATGCTGCTCAGCGATGCTTCGGCTTCGGTCACGCTGTTCTGTATGAGTTGCACATCGTCGATGCGTGTGCCGTTCCACGTCTCAAGCACCACATCGCGCCATATTCCCGAGGTCACCAAGCGTGGTCCCCAGTCCCAGCCGTAGTGGTAGCCGGCTTTTCGCGCGAAAATGCTCACCAGCTTGTCAAAGATGCCGCCGTACTGCGACTGGTCGGGGCCCGGATAGAAGCCGTATGCATAATTGTCGCATTTCGGCAGGTCTATTTTTATCGGCGAGTGGAAGTACACTTCAAGTTTGTTGCTGCCGCTTTTCAGCAATCCTTTCACGTTCACGCGCCATGTGCGGTGCATGTTGTTGGCATTGAGTATTGATTCGCCGTTGAGATACACATCGGCGTATGTGTCAAGTCCGTAGAACACAAGTTCTTGGTTGCTGCTCGATGTCTCGGCTGCGGTGGCAGTCAGTTCGGTTTCATACATCCAGTCCTCCTTGTCAACCCACTGCACGCCTCGCTCATTGAGGCGGAAAAATGGGTCTTCGATAATCTCATTGGCAATAAGGTCGGTATGTACTGTTCCGGGCACTGTTGCCGGATACCAGATTTCCGAGCGTCCCTGGCGGAATTTCCACCCGTCGCGCAGCGTGCGCGTTGCTACATCAGCCCATGAGGCTGATGTGGCAAGCGACGTCATTACTAATCCTATTAAAACTTTTTTCATCTATGAGAAACTATTGTCTTCGTTTTTGGTTATTGTCTCCCCCTTCTGTTCCGGGAGAATTGTTTGGTTATGAAGTGGGTGCTTTATAATCAACCTTTCAAAATTCGAGGGTCTTGCTTTCGCCCTTCTTAAGGGTGATTTTTCCTTCAAGTCCCTTCACTGCAAATGTACAGTCCACTGTGGCTGTGATTGTTGCTGTGGTGAGCTTGCTGTTCTTCCACTTCATGTCAACCACCATTCCGCCCTCGGCGCAGAGTCCTTTCACTTCTCCGTTGCTCCACTGCTTCGGCAGTGCCGGGAGGAATTCAAGGAAGCCGTCGTAGCTCTGGAGAAGCATTTCGCACATTCCTGCCACGCTGCCTTCGGTCGCGTCGAAGCTGAAGATGTCCTCCTCTGCCATTGCCACGCCTGCCGGCGACACTGTCATCAGATTCTCGCGTGTGAACTTCTTGAAGAGGTTCTGAATCCAGCCGTATGCCACCTGGGCGTCCTTGATTCGTGCATAGAAGCAAAGCATGTTGGCTGTGCTCCACTCCGTGTCTTCCCAGCCGCTGCTTGCTGTCTGTATTTCAAGTCCTTTGCGTGCGGCTGCCATTAGGTCGGGATTGGCTGGTGATGAAATTTGGTTAAGGGGGATGAGTGGGAGCAGGTGCGATGAATGGCCGTGCGAGGGGTCGCTGCGACGCACGTCGTCGAGCCATTCCTGAATCTGTCCGTCGCTGCCTATCTGGAGCGGTGGAAGCAGTTTTATGTCTTTCTCAATGCGCGAGCGCATCTTCTTGTCGGTCTTCAGTATCTTTGCCGACTCTATAAAGGCATGATAGATGTCGTACACAAGATCGCGGTCAACGGTCGGCATCATCGAGAGGCTCAGGTGGTTGCACTTCTTCGACACATAGCCGTTTTCGGGCGAAATGCTCGGTCCGGTCACCAAGTAGCCGTTGCGTGGGTCTTTCACCATATAGTCCATGAAGAACTCAGCTGCACCCTTGATGATTGGGTAGCCTGTTGTGCGAAGCCATTCCACATCGCGTGTGTAGAGGTAGTGCATCCACACGTGCGTTGCGAGCCATGCACCGCCGGTCACGTTCATTCCCCAGCTTACTCCCCATCCGGGATAGGCATAGCCCCATGCGCTGCACACTGAGTGTGCCACCCAGCCGCGGCAGCCGTACATCTGGCGTGCCGGTGCCTGTCCGTACTTCGTCAGCAGTTCCAGGTAGCCGAAAAGCGGCTCGTTGCACTCGGCAAGGTTGGCGCGGTTGGCTGCCCAGTAGTTCTGCTGTGTGTTCACGTCGAGGTGGTAGTCGCAGGTCCAGGGCATGTTGCACGCGCGGTTGTCGTTCCATATTCCCTGAAGGTTGGCGCACAGTGGCATTCCGTGTGGGCGTGAAGAGGAAATGAGCATATAGCGGCCATACTGGAAGAATAGCGCATCAAAACCGGGGTCGTATGCTCCTTCCTGCGCAAGTTTCAGCCTTGTGTCTGTCGGCAGATTCACATTCTTGTCCTCGCCGAGTGTGATGCTCATGCGGTCGTAGAGTGCTGTATAGTCGGCTATGTGGCGCTGTTTCATTGTTTCAAACGGCGTTCCGGCAGCCTTCTCCACTGTCTGTGAGCAAGTGTTGCGGTAGTCCTTGTTGTTATAGTCAGTGCGTATGTCCACTATTATGGTG
>CAMFSS010000020.1 GCA_945983195.1 uncultured Prevotellaceae bacterium
TCGGACGAAGGATTAGCGGCTGGGACGAGATACTTGAGGGAGGACTTGCCCCCGATGCCACAGTGATGTCGTGGCGCGGAACTGCGGGCGGACTGAAAGCAATCAAGGCCGGACACGACGTGGTGATGACTCCCGGCGAATACTACTACCTCGACTACACCCAGGACGCTCCATTCAAGGAGCCAATCTCGATAGGCGGCTACACGCCGCTGCGCACAGCCTACGGCTACGACCCTGCCGACCCGTCGCTCACCGGCGACGAGCTGAAGCACCTGCTCGGCGTGCAGGGCAACCTGTGGAGCGAATACATACCTACCGACGCACACGCCGAATACATGTACTATCCGCGAGCCTTTGCCGTGGCTGAAACAGGCTGGAGCCGCGCTGCCGACAAGGACTACGAGCGATTTCACCGCAATGCAGTGACGCTGTGCGCCCTGCTCAAGGACAAAGGCTACAACACATTCGACATTGCCGGAGAATATGGCGAGCGCAAGGAGAGCTACATCGCAGCCAAGCACCTTGCCCGCGGCTGCCGCGTGACCTACAACATTCCCTACAGCCGCCAGTGGCCGGGAGCCGGCGACACGGCACTCACCGATGGCGTGCAGGGAGGCTGGACCTACCTCGACCGCAAGTGGCAAGGCACAACGCGCGACCTCGACGTGACAATAGACCTCGGTGCCGTGAAACCCGTGCACTGCGTGGCGGCAACATTCATGCACTCAGAGGGAGCATGGGTGCACGTGCCGAAACTGATGGAGGTGTCGACATCGACCGACGGAAAGGACTTCACAAGCGCAGGAACGGCTTGGGGCTATGTGCCCGACGGACAGCCTAAAATGCTGTTCCAGCCATACATAGTGACGTGTGACGTGCAGGCACGCTATGTGAGAGTGCATGCCGTGAAGCACGACCGCGAAGGGGCATGGATTTTCACCGACGAGATTGTGGTGAATTAAGCCCAAATCGGGGAGGAACAATCAGATGGGTATTTCGGGCGACTGCTTCACCACCGACATAACGAAATTGCTCTGCAAGCTGCCGACACTGGGAATTGAGCCAAGCGAATCGAGCACAAAAGCCTCATAGTGCTTCATGTCGCGCACATAGATTTTGAGCATATAGTCGAAGTCGCCTGAAATGTTGTAGCACTCAGTGACTTCGGGAATGGCATTGATTGCAGCCATAAACTCGCGCCCCAGTGTGCCATTGTGCTGCTTGAGCTTCACATTGCAGAGAATGCAGAGGTTCTTGTCGAGCTTTTCGGCATCGAGCAGGGCAACGTAACGCTGTATGTAGCCCTCCTTCTCAAGACGGCGCACGCGCTCAAACACCGGAGTCGACGACAAGTTCACCTTTGCGGCAAGCTCCTTGGTGGTGATATTGGAATCGTGCTGCAAAATGCGCAGCAGCTTCAAGTCGATTTTGTCAAGTCCTTCCATAACGACGAATATAAAAAAACAAGCAATATACGCCCAAATGCAGGCATAGTGGCTATATGATTGGCAAATATACGAAAAAGTATCTGAAAAGACGTAATTTTGCAGAAAAAATGAATTACTATCTCAACATAGGGACGAATATCGGCGACCGACATGCCAACATAGCGCGTGCCGTGGCTGAAATAGCGGAGCGACTGGGTGCACAACCGGCAGTGAGTGCACCGATTGAGTCGGAACCGTGGGGATTTGTGTCACCGCACCGGTTTGTGAACGTGGGATTGCGGATTGAGAGCGACGCGAAGCCCGAAGATGTGCTGCGCGAGCTGCGTGCGATAGAGGCGGCAATGGGGAGCACAAGCCACCGCAATGCCGACGGCTCATACGCCGACCGCGTGGTCGACATCGACATAATAGCCATAGACGAGATGGTGATTGACACCCCGGAGCTGAAGGTGCCGCATCCGCGCATGGAGCAGCGCGAATTTGTGCTTGCGCCTATGGCAGAGATTGCTCCTGAGTGGCATCACCCGATGAGCCGGCTGACTGCGAAAGAGCTTCTTGAGTGGCTCGCTCGCGGGCAAGACGCTCCTTGTAGGCCTTGAGCTGCTTGCGGAAAGCAGCCTTTCGGGCAGCCTCCTTACGGGCTTTGAGAGCCAAATAATCGTCGTATTGTCGTTCAAGAAAATTATCAGCCATAGTATCTGCTTTTTTGCGGGTGCTAAATTAGTGCATATCGGGGAGAAAACAAAGTGATTGTCACTTTTTGTGGATAAAACGGTGCTGTGCAGGCAGTAATTTTGCCGCAGAAACGAAATTATCATTTTTATCAACAACACAAAAAAACAATCAGTATCATGGAAAACAACAATGCAACTATCGTGAACGGAGTAGAGAACGGACAGCATGTGGTGAACGGACCACTCACCACCGAAATCACCAACCAGGCATCGCCATCGCTCCTGGTGAATGAGATTGACCGCCAAATCGTGAAAATCCGCCCAATGGCAACACCGGTTGACCAGCTCTCGCGGTGTGCAGGAGCAAAACGCTCAGGGAGCATGATTGTGGACTACTACAACGTCGACACCAAGCCTACCACAGTGACCGTAATCAACGCGACCGGCATCGACGGCGACAAGACCAAGCTGAAAATCCGCACCGACAACAACGACAGCATCGACGTGAGCGACACACTGCTGGCCGACGGAATCAACGGCTATCTGCCCGACGGCAGCATCGACGAAAACTGCCAACTTGTGCTCTATGTGGTGGCAAAAGATGAAACTAGCATCACCGTAATGGCTGCGAACGGCATAGCTGACTCATCGGGCAACACACAGGTGCCCATGCTCAACCCCAACAGCCGCCTGATAAGAATGGGACGAGCCGCAACCGAACTTGATGTGCAGACAGCACAATTTGAGGCACTGCCACAGAAGGCGCAGAACTACTGCCAGATTTTCAAGATGCAAATCGAGCAGAGCACACTACAGAAAATCGCCAACAAGGAAGTGGACTGGACAATGACCGACCAGGAAGAGGCGGCAATCTACGACATGCGCCTCGGCATGGAGAAGAGTTTCCTCTTCGGCGCAAAACGCCGCATATACGACCCCGTGAAAAAGGAGACGGTGCTGCTCACCGGCGGAATATGGGGACAGGCAGGAAAGACATTCTTCTACGAGGAGAACGGACTGACGCAAGACGCGGTAATCGACCTCATGCGCGAAGCATTCACCGGAAATGCCGGCTCGAAGCGCAAAGTGCTCATAGGAGGCTCGGGACTTATCGGGCGACTCAACAAGCTCGACTACACCAAGATGATAAGCGCAGGCGAGAATGTGGCAAAATGGGGCATCGACTTCACCGAGATGCGCTCGAAATTCGGCAAGCTCTATGTGCTCCTCTCTGAAGTGTTCGACGAGTGCGGAATGCCCAACAACGGCATGATTATCGACCCTGAATACTTGCAGAAGTACAGCCACCTGCCATTCGGCACTGAGGCGCTCAACCTGAAGTCGGCAGGCGTGCGCAACACCGATGCGCTGGTACTCACCGAAGCATCGTGCCTTGTGCTCCGCTACCCCAAGGCTCATGTTCGCATAGTGATGGAATGATTGTCCGTGAAAGCCAATTGAAGCAAGAAAGGGTGTGTCACTCAGTGGTGACACACCCTTTCGCTATTTAAGGGAAGCCGTAGGCTTATTTGCGAATAACCGGGCAGGTGGCAACCTTGCCGTCGTGCGAAACCTTAAGAATGTAGATTCCGCGTGCGAGGCTTGCTACATCAATAGCCTGTGCTGTGCCTGCTGCTGCCTCCTTCTCGGAAACATAGACCGTGGCACCATTCTCACTGAACAGCTCATACTTCACCTTGCCGCCAAAGCCGCAAGTGACGTAGAGGGTAGCAACCACAGGGTTAGGATAAGCATTCAGAGCAACACCGGCACCTACAGAAGCAACACCCGAACCATCGCTCACCTGAATCTTGAAGGTGTTGTCGGTTGAAGCTCCATAAGTATCGGTAGCGGTTATAGTAACCATAACCTCGCCCTGGGCAACGCCGTAGAAAATCACACTGCCTTCGGCAAGGAATCCCTTCACTATGCCCTCGGCAGAGTAGCTGACGGTGTAGGTCATAGCATCGCCATCGGGGTCGGTGAAGCAGTTGGCAAATGTGACAACCTCCGAAGAAGCACCCTCGCCAACTACGATGTCGGCAACAGGCAGAGCCTCGGGAGCACGGTTAGCGTGCTCAACGGTGTAGCTCACCTGTGCGCTTGCCTCCTGACGGTAGCTGTCGGCAGCAAACACTGAGAATGAGTAGTCGCCGGCAGTCTTATAGTCGGGGCTGATAACGACCTCGATATCGGCAGTCGAAGCACCCTTCACAGTGTAGATTTCCTCGTTCTTCTCAACCGTACCGGCATCTACGGTAATCTCCTTGACAGAGGCAATGCCTGCATTGTCGGTGAAGAAAATCTGGAAATCGTCGCCCTCAGGCTCGGTAACAGTGACGTGAACCGAAGGAGCAGTACCCTCGCTCACCACGATAGCCTCGGCAGGAGCGGTGATTACGGGAGCACCGTTGCGGTCGAGCACAATCGGGAAGTTGACAATCGGAGCCGACGGATCGTTGCTCTTGATAACGAGCATAGCCTTGTTGCCGGTGACGAGCGGAGCTGTGGCAGCATTGAGCTGGATATTCACTGCAAGAGACTCGTTAGGCTGAATTTCGCCCTGGGTCTCGGCATTGAGCATCTTCACCCACGGCGAGCCGGAAACGGTCTCAAGGCACGACATGATGTAGCCGAGCGAACCATACTGATTCTTGAACATTTCAGCCATGTCGAACCAGCCGTAGCCTTCCACATGACCCATGTAGCGGTTGGCAACCACAGGATCCTCCTTCGAGCAGATGTATGCCGGGAACTCAACGCCCATAGGATAGTGAACACGAACATAGAACTCCTCATCGGGGTTGATATATACGGCACGGTCGAGCGGAATGATAAGGAAGTGTCCGCCGTCGTGGGTAGCAAGGTGGAATGTACCGGTACCCATCACATTGCCGTTCTCATAGTCCTTTCCGGCTACGATTTCCACATTAATGTCGCCATACTCGATGTAAGAGCCATCGCTGTTGAGAAGAGTTGAAGCGAGGTAGATGTGCGAAATGTTGAATCCATCTTCAGGAGCGGTGAAGTGAGTAGCGGCAGTGTATAGGCCATACTTGTTGCCCGTACCGTAAGCCGGAGTTGTAGAGCCCTTCACAGCAGGATAGAAGAGGATATTCTTATATTTGAAGTCGGTAGGACCGTCGAGAGCCGAAGCCGGAGTGGCAAGCGGCTGTGGAGCAACGTTGAGATTTGCCTTGAGCGAAGCAGTCTGAGCCTCGGTGAGCTGCGGCTTCACGCTCATAGGCACCACGCCACCATTATTGTCACCTTCTTCGCCGGTTTCGGGCTGCTCGCCAACGCCTGTCATGTCGAGGCGGAGCGAATATGTGAGCTTATATGCACCGTCGTTGGCGATGTTGAGAGTCTCCACGCCGAGATAGTCGGGTGCAGCACCCTCCACATGGATATCTTCGCGGTCGAGACGCATTTCAGGAATGTCGGTAACGACAAACTTGAGGTCGATGACCTTAGTAAGCTCGGTCACGCCGTCGAGGGTGTAGGTTACGGTCAGTGGCAGAGCAGTCTCGCCAACGGTATCGTAAGCGTCCCACGACATAGGCATAGAGAGGTTCAACGGCTGTGAGGGAGTAACCTCAATAGGCATACCCTTGAAGAACTCATAGAGCTGCCACTGGAGCGAGTACTCGCCGGTGACCCAGTCGGGCACCATCATCTGAGCAAGAAGCGTGTATAGCGGATAGCCGGCACGGTCGGTCGGGCTGTCGTAAGATATGTCGAGGACAGTCATTGCGGCAGTACCGGTGTTCTCAATCTTGAACACAGCCTCCCACGGAGCACCTGCAAGCGACACGCCGGGACCCGACGATGCGGTAGGAGTCTCCTCATATCCAACCACATGCTCCACAACGATAGGCTCGGGGAATACGGGGTTGGCAACGCCATTGATGGTGACAGCCACAGGCAGCTCAATACTTTCACTGCCGGGAACATTGCTGCTGATAGCGACAGCGTCGGTGTAGTCGCCTGCCATCTTGTCGGTGTCGATGTTGAGAGTTACAGTCTTGCTTGCTCCCGCTGCAACAGTAGAGAGAGCCACAGGGCTGAACTGCACGGCATTTCCGAACTTGATGTGGCGGTCGGGGATAAGGAAGTATTCCGTTCCACCCTCGTTGCAGGCACCGGCAAGACCGAATGTATTGAAGATAACGGCATAGCTGTTGAGAGCCTTATACTGGAACTTGAACGAACCGTCCTTGTGCATGATGAGCTGGAAGCAAACGCCAAGGTTCATTGTGTTGCCATACTCCATCCACGAAATCACAGCCTGATTCTCGGTGATGTAGTGGAACGTACCGGCAGTTTCGTTGGCGTCCATAGTGTGCAGACCCCAGTAAGGAGCAATGATATTGGTGTAGATAGAGCCTTTGGGGAAGTCGGCAGGCGGCTCCGGCCAAATGGCATCGTCGTTGCGCTCGGTGAACGAAACGAAACCGGTGTTGTAGATGTACATGCGAGTGTACTCACGTCCATAGAACGGGAATGCAAACGGAAGGTCGACAGCAACGAAGTCGTGAGTATTGTAGTAGCTGAAGCCATTGCGCTCGCCAAGACCGTGCTCAATGTCGACCCACTCAAACTTCACGTTCTCATTGTCGGACGAAGAGCTGTAGACGTAGCTGACCTTGGCATTAGCCACATCGGGATCGCTGACCGAAGTGAACGCACCCGGAGTGATGGAGAACTCAAGAGCCTCATTGCCCGAGTTAGTCACCGTAAGCTCCTTGCTGAGCGGCGCACCGCTTGTCACAGTCTCCTCGATGCCTGTGATGCTAAGCTCGATTGTCGGGCAGCCGATAACCTCACCCTTCAGTGTTACGGTAAGGTCGCCTGCGCTTGTAGCAACCGTCATCTCATCGGCAACTGCGCCTTCGGTGTCGGTAGGCATAATGACTATCACGTCTTTCGACATCCCAGGCTCGACAGTAACCGGCAACTGAGTCTCAGTGGAGAATACAGATGACTTGAATGAAATGCCGGTAAGCGTGAACGCATCTTTACCGCTGTTCTTCACAGCCACCGGCATCTTGGCAACCGACGTGCGGAATACCTTGCCGAAGTCGACGACATCGCTCTCCACAGTGGGCTGCGGAAGGAGATTGTCGCCTGTGAAAGTGGCACGGAAAGTGACGTAGGCAGCAGCGGCAGTGGGGTCGTTGGTCTCGATAGTGAGACGGTTGAACGTATCGCCTGCGGTGATGTCGTCACCAGCCTTGATTGTGGCAGTGATTTCAGCCTCCTCACCCGGACTGACAATGCCGTAAGCCGGAGCAATATTAGTGACGAAGTAAGGAGCCGGAGCCTCAAACTTCACTGCCGATCCGGTAGTGAACTGCTTGTAGACCTGACCATCGGGATCACCGCCGGTGCCCCAGTAGTCGGCAATGTCGGCCGAAGTCACAACGAGAGCATCTTTATTGTCGGGGTCCTTGATACCGCAGAAGAGAGTAGAACCACCCTGGAAGAGGCGATCGACCTCAACTTCCCAACCCATTTCGTCGTAGCCCCACTCGGTGCGTACATAGTCGTCGTAGAAAATCTCAATGTCGCCATTTGCCGAAAGGGCAATGTGGAACGAAATAGGAGTTGTCTCAACATCGTACTTCACAGCGAGCACATTGCTGAAGTTGACCACAAACTTACCGTCCTGCTTAGCGTAGGTGACGTGAGAGTTCGGACCAAACTGCAACTGGTGTCCGTAAGCCGAAATGTAAGGCACGCCTTCAAGGCTCGACGATGTAGGTGTGAGCGGCGGGAAGTAGCTGTACTCGCCAAGCCCGAATGCCAATCCGCCAAGCGAAGTGATGTAGACTTCATTGTAGGTATTGCCGTAGAACGGGAAGTCGAAGCCAAGAGCGATTGCCCTGGAATTGCGGACATTGTCGGTGAAGGTAGATGTGATTTCAGTAGCTCCGAGGAGTGCGGGATTGCCGTCGTAGGCAAAATCGGCAGCACCATTGAGATTGGTAAGCCGAGTGTATCCGAACTTGTGCGAAGCCTTTCCGAGCGACACTTCGAGCTGATGGTCGGAGAACTTCGGGAATACGTATTCGAGCGGATAATTGCCTTCGTTCTTAATCTTGAATGTGCTTGTGGCAGCCTCGCTTGCAACGTCGACGGTGCCAAGCTCGATTGTCTCTGGCTCAACGACGATCTTCGACGGGTCGATGGCTACACCCTGCATATAGACCTTGAATTCAATGCCGGCCTTGCTCTTGAAGGTGATGCAGCCGGAGTGTGAGCCGGCCTCCTTCGGGGTGTAGATAATCTTGAACTTCGAAGTGGAGCGTGCCGGGAAACCGCCTACGGGCACATCCTTGAGCGTATAGTGCTCGGAATTGATTTTCCAACTGCTCGACTGCAAGTAGCCGTAGTTGCCGGTGTAGACACCATAACCCTCGTTCACCACTTCCACTTCAATGGTCTTGCTGTCGCCAACGAGAAGCGAACCGAAGTTGACGATTTTCGGAGTGCTCATCACAGGCACATTTCCCTTCACGGTGACGGTGACAGGAAGAACGATAGCGTTCTTCTCGCTCTCGTTGGTAGTGAATGAGAGATTGAACTTGTAGGTGCCGTTGACGATAGGCTGACCGTCGTTGACGAACTCTACAGCCTGAGTGTCGCCCTGCTTCACAGTGCCCTCTGCCGGATTGAGGCTGAACACCTTGCTCCAAGCCGGGTTCTTGCTGAGTGCGGCAATTGTCCATGAAAGATAATCGCCGTAAGCCTCATAGTTGGATCCCTTGAGAGCATCGCGAAGCGGAATCCATGTGGCTCCGAGGTCGTTACTCATGTAGCTGTAGCCTATGTAGGCATCAGCAGTCTTGCCAAGACCGAGCGGATAGTAGTCGTTGCTCTCGGCAGGGAAGTGCATAACCACCCAGAAACCTTCGCCCGGAGCAAAACAGATCTGCTCGGTGAGCTGAATCTGCATTCCCGAATAGAAAGTGGCAGGCTTAATCTCCTGGAGCATATTGGCAGGAGTTAAAGCACCGCCGGCGCGGTAAATCTGCATTGTCGGATTCTTGCCGTAGGTCGAAGTCACCTCAACGTGAGTGAGATTGAATCCGTCGGGGTACTGGTCGGGGTCGACATAGAAATACTGAGCCTGCGAGTTGGGGAGTGAAGTATCCTCCTCGCCAATGCTTGCCCAATACTCGCTGTACCACTGCAATCGCTTTGGATAATCGCCGGTATGGAAATCGGCAGTGCTGAAAGTCTCGCCCGCAGAGGCGTGTATCTCAGCGGCAAGATGGCTCTTGATTTTGCCCTTTGCGCCAGGCACAAACAGGTTGCTGAGCGACTGGGTGGCAGGAGTGTACATCTTGTCGGCAATCTTTCCGCTCCAGCGCAGGAGGCCTGCGGCCGTATTCCCGATATTGAAAGTACCCGAGCCGGTGGGTGAAGATGCGGCATCGATGGTAAACGACAGCGACTTCTTGTCGACGGTCATTTTCGGGCCTTCATTGGTGGTTGCTTCAACTATTGGAGAAATAGCCGAGGCATTACCCCAGCGGTCGACAGCCTTAAGAGCCAGATAGTAGGTGGTGAGCGACTTCAATCCGGTGAGCTGATAGCTGTAGGTGTCGCCCGAAGCATTGAACTTGGTGTCGATAGCCACACTTGCCACCTTCGAGAGGTCGCTCTCGGCGGTGAACGGCGTGGTGCTGTAGTAGAGAATATGCTGGTTGACGACTCCGGTTGAAGAATTGGGGATAACCCACTCCACAGTGATATTGTCCTGTGCAGGATAAGCCGAGAACGAAGTGACAGCCTCAGGGGCTTCACCGTCGGGGCTCATCTGGAGAGCCTTGGCAGCGTCGATATATCCCACGCCATAGAGTCCGCGCACTGCGGGGTTATACTCATAGAGGTCGTTGACCGAAGTGAGAATCTGCTGCTTTACGGTCTCGGCAGGCATATCGGCATTGCCGTACTCCGACACTACGAGAGCTGCAACACCAGTGACGTGCGGAGTAGCCATCGACGTACCCTCATAGAATCCGTAGGAGTTGTCGGGGAGTGTGCTGAGCACACCGCCTGTGTTGCCGTAGGTGAGCAGACCGCCGGGAGCTGTAATGTCGACCCACTCGCCATAGTTGGAATATGGAGCTACGGTGTAGTCGTTGGTCATAGAAGCCACCGCAACAACCGGGGGATAGCAGGCAGGATAGAAGTTTCCCGTGGCACCATCGTTACCGGTTGAGAAGAATATGATACCGCCCGAAAGGTTGCGCTGGGCACGCATCAAATCATCACCTTCAACGTTGCCCTTGGTGCCAACGAAGTAGTCGATTGCATCGAGCACGTCCTGCTCATACAGTCCGTCGACGTTCCAGCCCCATGAGCAGTTGGCAATAGATGCACCGCAGTTGGCTGCATAGACGATAGCTGCCGCAAAGTCGGCATCGCCCGAACCTGTGCGGGAGTCGAACACCTGAGCGGAGAGGAGGCGCACACCCGAACCCGGAGTGCCGTCGCCACCTGCAACACCGCACACGCCCTTGCCGTTGTTGTTGACGGCAGCCACAGTTCCTGCAACGTGCGTACCGTGGTTGTGGGGATAGACCTCGCTGGTGCCGGTGCAGAAGTTCCAGCCATACACGTCGTCGACGTAGCCGTTGCCGTCGTCGTCGACACCGGGAGTACCGTTAAGCTCAGCCTCGTTGACGTACATATTGGCTGCAAGGTCCTCGTGATTGTAGTCGATACCGCCGTCGATGATTGCAACAATCACGTTGCTGCGGCCGGTGGTAGTCTTCCACGCCTCAAAGAGGTTGATGTCGGCACCGGCACGGCTGCCTGAGACAGCACCGGTGTTGTTGTAGTGCCACTGGCTTGCGAGGCGCGTGTCGTTGAACGGAGCCGCTGCATCGCGCACCACCTGAAGTGACGATACAGGGCGGGCCTCGCCACTGCCGTCCATAAGCTTCATAGGAACTTTCATAGTTGCTACTTGCACGCCTGCTGTAGACTCATACATCGCCTTGACCTCGGCAGGCGACATCGACTCGTCGAATGTCACCTCATACCAGCGGTCGAGTCCGTAGGCCTTCTGACGGGCCTCAAACTTCGGCGAGTAAGGGAAAACTCTACGCATGCCTGTCACCTTGGCACTCTTAGCCACAGCATCGAGAGTGCGCACGCCGGTAGCAAGAGTCCCGGCCTTGGCACGAATCTCCTTGGTACCCACTTTAGTTGCAGCTTCGGGCTGCAACTTCACGCGGATAACACCTTGGCGTGGTGTCAAAGTTTCAGCTTGTGCAAAAACGCCGACGAGGAGAGCTATCATCGTCAGCATAAACATTTTAATCTGTTTTTGCATAAAGTTTGAAATTAAATTAATGAATAAAAATTGTATTGTGTCTAATTGATATCATTTGGCTTGAATTTGCGGCAATTTGCAGTATTTTTATTCAAATTAGCAAAAATATCCACCATCTCCACATACGCAAAGTTATAGAATATTTCCAAATATACACAACTTTTCTCCGTTTTTTACCACAAAATAACGCACTAAAGAAAATATATCCAAAAAAGGCGGATTCGCAGGGATAATCACCTGTGAATCCGCCATAAAAAGTTTTGTGACTACTGAACGTAGGCTATTGCATCACTTGCGGTAGCCGCACTTGGGGCAACGTCCCTCGGCATCGAGCGAAATTCCGCAAAGCGGGCAACGGTCGATATCCTTGCGCTCGCCAAACTCGCAGCTTGCTGCATTCACACCGCTTGTGAAGGTAATCTTGGCAATGTTGAGCTTGTCCTTGAGCAGGTCGTAGACGATCTTTATCATTCCCTCCACAGTCATTGTCTCCTTCGTAACCACCAAGCGGCAGTCGGGATAAGCCTTTGCAAGCGGAGTGCAGAATGCCTCGCCCTTCATTGTGTTCATGGGATGTCCGTTGCGGATTCCCTGCTTGTCGTACACGTCGAGCACGGCGGGGAGCAGCGGATCGTCCTCGCGGAGGATAAGGGCGTGGTCGAAGTTCTTCAGCACGTCCCAAGCCACTTTCTGAATCTCATTGCATGGATACACCATGTTGACTCCCATATTCACCGAGTCCTCCACCTCAATTGTGAGAACGCCGGTGTGTCCGTGAAGATATTGGGCCTCGCCCATAAAGCCGTAGAAACGATGTGCATACTGCAAATCAAATGTTGTGATACTTCTCATAATCGTAATAATTTTTTAGTTGGTTGTGGTATTATTCTAACCACCCTGAAGGCGGTTTTGTTCTCTGTGATGCGAAGTTACAACATTTTCGCCCAAATTACAACAGATTCTTTCAATATGTCAATAACATTTATCTATCAATCACGCCATCGCGGCATGCCTTGGCACTGCTGAAGGTGAGATTGCACGTCATTTTGCGTAGGCGAGTGCTGTCGATGGGCATTGCACGACCGGTGAGCTTCAGTGCCGCATCACCGCACAGGGCAAGCACACGGGCCGCCCACACGGGCACACTGGGCACTCGCCGATGCCCCACGCGCTGCGCCACCTCGCGCGCTATCGCACCAAATGTGGTGTGATGAGGCTCACACACGTTATAGATGCCGCCACGAGCCACCACTCGCAGCACTATCGGTGCCAGATGCTCCACCCGAAGCACGCTCTTGCGTGCCTTGCCGCCACCTATCAGCGCAAAGCGGTTACACCTGATTCCACGCTCCATAGCACCGAGATTGCCGGGAGCACCATCACCGAGCATCAAAGGCGGACGCAAAATCGAAAGCGTCACACCGTGCTCACGGCACCACCCAAGCAGATACTGCTCGGCAAGAATCTTGCTTTGCGCGTATGCAGTAGTGCCATTGAGCGCATGCGTCTCGTCGATTCCCTCGCCCTCGTCGCAGCCATACACCGACACACTGCTCACATAGACCATTGCACGCGGCACGCCGATACGCTCCAATGCCTTGCAAAGATTGACGGTGCCTGTGTGGTTGACGTCGAAAAACTGCTGCTGCTCAGCCGGGGTATGCGGCACCATGTGTGCCTTGCCGCAGGCATGGAGCACCACATCGAAGGGGCGGTGAATCGCCGGAACTCCGGCAGAGAGGTCGGCAATGATGTCGCAACCTGCCGAGCGGCCCAATGTGGTGACGGCATAGCTGTTTCGGAGGAGCGGCAGTATGTGGCTCCCCACAAATCCCGAAGCACCGGTCATGAGCATAGTTTCCTTTGCTGTGTATTCTGCGCCCATTGCAGTCAGTTTTCTTGTCAACGTAAAAAAATTCTTGTTTGTTCCGACTTCTTGTCGCAGTGCAAAATTACCAAAATTCGTGGAGAGTAACGCACTAATCGTCGACAAAAGCACGGTGTACTTACAAAAAAAAGCACAACCGCTATTGCAAGGCTGCGCTTTTGTATGGATTCCTTATGATTATTGTTTTTATTACTGCCAATTCATTGTGTGCGGCACCATCACTTTGTGGGACGGCATGCCCCTACGTAGCGACGCTTGTAGTAAGGCTCTTCAGATGTGCTCACTGTGACTCCGCGTGAGTTGCTGGCGTGGATAAACTTAAACTGCCCCTTGGCTGAATCTACCTCGGTGACGATTCCCACATGGCCTATGCGCTTGCCAACGGCACGTCCGTTGAAAAATACCAGGTCGCCGGGTTTAAGATTATTTTTCTCCACCTTCTCGCCATCGTTGATTTGCGAGCGCGATGAGCGTGTGAGGCTGTAACCAAATTTTGAGAACACATAGCTTGTGAATCCCGAGCAGTCGAATCCTTTTGGACTTGATGCTCCACTGCGATAGCGTGTGCCCTTGAATGTAGCGGCATAGTCGAGCAACTCCTTTATTTCAGCATCAGGGTCGTTGTGAAGAGCCGACTGCTGAATCTGCTCCATAATGGAGCCGTGCTTGCGCTGTGTGAGTTCCTGAGCCTGCACAGAAACACTTGCCATCAGCAACATCACAGTTGCCGCTGCAAGCATCATCATTCTATGTAGGTTCATTATTCTCATCGAGTTAGGTTAGTTGTTACGCTTATAATGGTAAACTTCTGATACAAAGTTAGAAATTATAAGAGTAAAAAACAAACAGCATTGACATTTATAAACATTCACAAATGCAAACCGGTGCATAGAGTGCAGCGGCAAAATCGAGGGAAGAGGCTCAAGTGTGCCTCTTTACAAAAGTAAATCGCGGGAACGTGACGCGTTAAATCGTTAACCCAATTTAACTATCACATGGTTAAAATGTATCGGCTTTGATTCAGCTCATAAATGAAATGACGACCATAACTACAAGATAAATCAGACCGGCTAAAACTGAGAACTTAACCCACTTGAAAGCTTCAGCCGACTCCGCTGCGGCCGTTTCGTAGTCACCGCAGCTATTGGCATTCGACACCTTGACAGCTTTGATGATTGCCACAATGCCAAGTGGCAGACAGCAGAACAGAGTGGCAAGAATAGCCTCTACAAGGTGAGTGGAAGGCGCAACATGCGGCGGCTGGGGAGTATATGGCTGCCGGGGAATGGGATCCTCTGCCTGTGTTGCAAACAAGTATGCCAGCTCTGGCACATTTCCGGCTGCCACCCAATCGGGCATACCGTCACACCACACAAGCGTATCTTTTGTCAATCCACGTGTCTGAAGCTGATTCACTTCAAATGGACCAACCGACTTTTGATTCTCTACAATAAAGTATTTCATAATTACACGATGTGTTAAGTCAGAATATTCAAGCACAAAACTACAATTTTTTTAGATTAATTGACTCAAAAAACGTATTTTTTTGGCGAAAATCTCAAAAAAGCACCGACAACGACCATATTATGATAAAAAAGTGAGTTTTTGTGAAGAAAGTCGGCATTTTTTGAGGCAAAAACTTGCATAATTGAAAAAAACGCAGTAACTTTGCACTCGCAAATCGGGAGAAACCGATCTGCAGCCCCTTAAACGGTGCGGTAGTGCAGCC
>CAMFSS010000021.1 GCA_945983195.1 uncultured Prevotellaceae bacterium
TACTGTGTCAGGAAGGGGACGTATGACGGGTATACGGTCGCGACCGACAACCTGGGAGAGCACAACCGTCGCATACGCTATTTCAACGGGTTGACCGGCAATCCGACGGAGCAAGGAGTGGTGGCGGAAAAAGGTGTTCCCAGTGTCGGGCAGTCGGGCGATTCCAAGAACCCTGCCGACAAGGTGAAAGGAGCAGCGAAGGATGCCACCAAGAAGTTGAAAGGTCTCTTCAACAAGAAGAAATAGGCCGAGAGGATTTTCAGCCTGTCAATCCTTTTTAGCTTGATATAGAGAAGTAAGCATCCGAAATGAGCCGGCGGGCGTGCTGCCGGCTCAGCCTGAGCGAGGAGTGATTTCACCCCCGGCTAAAAGACCGGCAGGCTCCGCCTTGGTGTGGGCGGAGCCTGCCGGTGTGAGTGTTGATAATGCAGTTCTTGGATTGAGCTGAGGGGTTACTCGGCGTGTGTGGTGTCGAGGCGCTTGCGGAACTGGTGCTCCACGCCCTCAATCACGTTGATTACATAGTCGCCCAGCTTCTCGGCCTCGCAGATGATATCCATGTAGAAGATACCCGACTGGTAGTCGTATTTCTTCTGGTTCACGTTCTCGATGTTCTCCACGCGCAGCAGGTTGCGGTAGTTGTTGATTTCACGCTCTTTGTTGAAGTTGCGCAGCAGGTCGCTGTCGTGCACGTTCTCGATGTCGCTGAGCACCACGAGCATATTTGCCAGGGCCTCGCTCACGAGCTTCATCATGGCGTCGATATTTGAGTAGAGGTCGTCGGTGAAGTGGCTGTGCACCTCCTCCTTGCGCACGAGGGTGCGTGCAATGTTGTAGCAACTGTCGCCAATGCTTTCTATCTCGGTGACGATGCTGAGCATAGCCGACACGCGGAGCTTACCGTCGTAGCTCAAGCGGCCGTCGACAACGCGGTTGAGGTAGCTGGCTATTTCAATCTCCATGCGGTCGCTGATTTCCTCATATTTCTCAATTCGGGTGAACAGCTTGTTGAACTCCTCAGTGCCGTTCTTTGTGTGCACGAGCTGTTGCACCATAGAGAACATACGGTCGACGCGCTCGGCATAGACGAGTATTTCACGCTGAGCCTGGGTGATGTTAAGCTCTGATGCGTTAAGAAGACCGCGTGAGATAAACTTGAGCTGGAATTCCTCGTCCTCCTTGCTCTTCGAGCGGATAAGGAAGTTGGTGATTTTCACGTATGTCTCGGTGAACCAAATCATAACGCACAGGTTGATGATATTGAACACCGTGTGGAACATCGACAGACCAAACGACACGGCAAACTGGAGGTGCAATATGTTCTTCATCACCTCGCTATTCGAGGGCAGCGTGCCGGCAAGTGCAGCCTGATAGGCTGCCGGGTCGGTTTGTTCCAAGTTGCCCACATAGCTCACAAGGGCGTTGGGGTCGCCCTGCCCAAGACCCTCAGTGATCCACACGATGAGAGCCACAAATGGGAAGAATGCCACTACGGTCCAGATAGTTCCGAAGAAGTTGAAAAGGAAGTGCCCGAGTGCAGCCTTGCGGGCAGCGATATTACCGCTTAACGCTGCAAGGATAGGTGTGATTGTCGTACCGATGTTGCTGCCGAGCACCATTGCACACGCCATGTCGAAGGGAATCCACCCTTTTGAGCACATGATAAGCACAATTGCAAACGTGGCTGCCGACGACTGGATAATCATGGTCACCACAAGACCCACGGTGACGAAAATCATCACCGATGCGAATCCGCGCGAAGCATAGTCTTGCAGAAACGCAAAGATTTCAGGACTCGACTTGAGGTCGGGAACATTCTGGCCGATGTAGTCAAGACCCATAAACAGAAAAGAAAAGCCAATTATAAATTCACCGATGGATTTATACTTGCTTTTCTTTGAGAACAACATTGGAATGGCAAAGCCAATCAAGGGAATTGCAAATGCGTAGATATTGACCTTGAAGCCGAAAATGGAGATAATCCACGCCGTGAATGTGGTTCCGATGTTGGCACCCATGATGACTGCCATTGACTGCGCGAGCGACATGAGTCCGGCATTCACGAAACTTACCACCATCACGGTCGATGCCGATGAACTTTGAATCAGTGCAGTGATGAGAATACCGGTAAGCACACCGGCAAAGCGGTTTTTGGTCATTACGGAAAGGATGTTGCGCATGCGGTCGCCTGCCACCTTCTGCAAGCCTTCGCTCATAACTTTCATTCCATACAGGAATAGGCCTACTGCTCCTAAGAGCGTGAGGAAATTGAGAATTGAGTAGTTCATCTGCTCGAGTAAATTATCGTTTATGAATTTTAGCTGAAACGTAGGCACAAGACCTCGCGTTATAGTTTACTTTGCAAATTTATTGAATATTATTGAAAACTCAAAGAATAGATAAAGGAAAAAAATCACCGCAGCCGTGAGGGAAAGTGCACTCTGTCGGCAAAATCGCACTTTCGGAAGCAGGAACAGCGCGAAAGGCAGGCATTACAAAGAAAAAAATTGATATAACAGGTGCAAAAATTTGCATATTTTCATAAATATTCCTACATTTGCAATGTAATAAGCTCTAAGAGCGAGGACTGATAGCCCCCACAATTAGGGAATTTGCCTTCATTAAGGTGCACAGTCAGTTTTACAGGGAAAAAAGGTTGTTTGTTTTTTAGGTTTATATTGTTAATCGTATGAAAAAAACTATGCACATAGTATTCCGCAAGTCAGCGGCGATAATCAGGGGAGTTACTGCTCTGCCCTGACTGCACATTCCGTCGAAAAAAACAGAATCTGACATCAAGGCAAAATGATGCCTGCGTGCAATGCCCGCTGCTAAAGCTCGCGCACACGGCAAAGGCTTGTGGTGGACACTTACGGTTACAGTCAAGAATCATTGCAATTACAAAAAGAACAGCATACAATTATTACTATTTATTTTACTAACTTAAATGTACGCGCTTATGAAAAAACAATTTTCATTATTGGTAGCACTTTCATTGGCATGCGGCGCACCGAGCGTCATGGTTGACAGCCCGGTGGGATTTACAGCCGTTGCCCAGACAATGAAGGCTACAGGTACTATTACTGATGCAAGTGGCGAGCCGCTTATCGGTGCCACAGTGATGCTTAAAGGCACAAAGCGAGGAGTGACAACCGACGTCAACGGCCGCTTCTCGATCGACGCGCCCAATGGCAGCACCCTCATCGTTTCCTATGTGGGAATGGTGACTCGTGAAATCAAGGTGGGAGGCAAGCCCGTGAATGTCGCTCTCGAAGGTGGCAACGCCCTCGATGAGGTGGTTGTTACCGCCCTTGGTATCAAAAAGGACAAGAAATCTCTCGGATATGCTGTCGATGACATCAATGCCGAGGAACTCATGAAGAACAAGACAGCCAATGCAATCAACTCGCTTTCGGGTAAGATTGCCGGTGTCACCATCACCCAGTCTTCAGGAGCTGCCGGTGCCGGCGCCCAGATTATACTCCGTGGCGGAACATCGGGTTCGGAAACCCGCGACAACCAGCCGCTTTTCGTTGTCGACGGAATCATCTACGATAACTCTTCATCGGTAGGTGGTAACTCGGCATTCGACGGCTTGACTTCGGCAGCCACAACATCTTCTAACCGCGTGATGGATATCAACCCCGAGGATATCGAGAACATGTCGGTGCGCAAGGGCCCGGCTGCATCGGCACTCTACGGTTCACGCGCAGCAAACGGCGTGGTGCTCATCACCACAAAGAAAGGTAAGGAAGGTACAGTAGAGGTCAACCTCAACGCCAAGTACATCACTTCGTGGGTACGTGAGCTGCCTGAACAGCAGAAGCAGTTCAAGCGCGGCTTCATGGAGGACCAGTACGACCCGAATACCCAGGAGTACACCGGCACAGTGTTCAACGACTTCTCCTACAGCTCATGGGGAGAGCGTCTGGGTGCTGACGACAAGGTGTACGACAACCCGGGCGACTTCTTCCAGAACGGAGGCATCTGGGATACCAACCTGAGCATCTCGGGCGGTACGAAGACCGGCAACTTCTTCCTTTCGGGTTCTCACTACAACCAGGACGGTATCGTTCCGCAGACCGGCTACAAGAAGTCGACATTCCGCTTCAATGGTGAGCAGAAATGGAAACTCTTCACATTCGGAGCCAATGTAGCATACTCTGAGGCCCGCACCAACAAGACACTCACATCGGGCGGTCTTTACGGTTCAAGCGGTGACGGCGCACTCGGCCGCGTATACAACTTCGCACCGAGCGACGACATGAAGCACTACCTCAACGACGACGGCACCCGCTACCGCCTCTTCGGCGACCGTCTTGATCCATGGGACGAGAGCGACAACCCCTACTGGATTATCAACAAGAACAAGCTCTCCGACAGCACCGAGCGCTTCACCGGCAGCTTCAACATCCGTGCCGACGTGACCGACTGGATGTGGATTGCCTACCGCATGGGTATCGACAAGTACACTTCGAAGTCAGCCAACCGCATCGCTCCTAACGGCGTTGTGAAGCAAGTGTGGCAAAACGGTATGATGAGCGACAACCAGACCGACTACAAGTATCTCACCACCAACTTGATGGTTAACTTCAACAAGGCATTCGGCGACTTCGACTTCAACCTCATGCTCGGCACATCGACCGACGACACCAAGAGCTTCACCAAGCGCATGATGGGCTACAACTTCGAGGTTCCTGAATTCTACTCCTACGACAACGTGTCGACCGTCAACAAGCAGTTCACAAACTACCAGATGCAGAAGCGCCTTGTAGGCGTATTCGGCGAGTTCCGTGCCGACTGGAGAAACACCGTGTTCTTCACAATGACCGGCCGCAACGACTGGACATCAACTCTGCCTATCGACAACCGCTCCTACTTCTATCCTTCGTTCAGCGGTGCAGTGGTATTCACTGAGTTCCTGCCAAAGAATGACATCGTTAACTTCGGTAAGCTCCGCGTAAGCTGGGCAAAGGTAGGTAAGGACACCGGTGCATACGAGACCAACACAGCACTCTGGCCTGTACACACCTATCTTGGCGACGTTATCGGTCTTGGCAACAGCTGGACTCGCGGTAACCCATATCTGAAGCCTGAGATGACCAAGTCGACTGAAATCGGTCTTGAAATGCGCTTCTTCAACAACCGCTTGAGATTCGACTACGCTTACTATACCAACAACTCCTACAACCAGATTCTCAGCCCGCGCGGCCCGCAATCTACAGGTTACATCTTCTGCTCAATCAACGCAGGAAATGTCTACAACAAGGGTATGGAGTTAAGCATCAGTGGCACACCAATCCAGACCAAGGACTTCACATGGGAGAGCGGCATCAACATTGCCGGCAACCGCGGTACGATGGACGGACTTCCTGAAGGAATGGAATTCATGTATGTAACCGACGTACAATATGGCAGCGCAAAGGCTGCTTCAATCTCGGGCGGTCACTTCATGGCAATCACCGGTACTGAATGGGCACGCAACGACGAAGGCAAGCTGATTCTCGACAAGAACGGCTTCCCGACAGAGGGCACTTCAACAGTGGAAGTAGGTAACCGTGAGGCTAAGTTCACCGGCGGTTGGAACAACACATTCACCTACAAGAACTTCACCTTCAATATGCTGTGGGAGTTCCGCGTGGGCGGCGATGTATTCAACGGAACAAAGTGGGCTATGACCCAGTCGGGTACAAGCAAGTTCTCGGGCGACATCCGCAACGAGCCTCTCACAATCTCGGGTGTTGACGCCGACGGCAACGAAGTGACCAACACTTGGGAGGCCGACAAGGTGTATGAATTTGGTGGCAAGAAGATGCTTGGCTACAACATCATCAAGAGCTACTACACCGGAGCCTACAACTATGAGACAGCCAACTGGATAACAAAAGTTAACAGCCTGCGTCTGCGCACACTCTCAGTGAGCTACAACATTCCGAAGTCGCTTCTTGAAAAGACAAAAGTTGTGAAGAGAGCTTCTGTATCGGCAACAGCCACCAACCTGCTTCTCTTCACCAACTACGACGGTGACCCCGAAGCAGCAGCATCGGGAGCCGGAGCCGGAGGTTCTTCATCAGTAGGTTTCGACTACTGCGGAGTTCCAGCCACAGCAAGTTTCGCATTCGGTGTTAATTTGACATTCTAATTGTAAAAACGCTTAAAAGACAATCAACTATGAAACTATATAAGAAAATAACATTAGTTCTTGCGGCAGGCTTGGCAATGAGTTCGTGCAACGACTGGCTCGATGTCAACGACAACCCCAACACGCCAAGCGACGCAGCGGCTGCCTATTATCAGAACTTGCCACACTGCCAGTTCTACACCAATAGCGCATACATGTTTGCCGCTTTCCGCACCGGAATGGCAATGGGCGACTACACCATGAACTCACAGACGAGCACCTACGGTGGCGCATCGTCGTGGCTGCCCTCAATCAGCTGGGTGACTACTCCCTACCAGTGGTTCTTCGTAGGAGCAGGCTCTAACCTTCAGGGAATGTACGACAAGGCAATGGCTGCCGGTGCCTACCACTATGCAGCAGCATCGCGCTTCCTCAAGGCTTACGGCTTTATGCTCATGACCGACCTCTACGGCGAAATGCCGTTCACCGAGGCTCTCGGCGAGAGTGCACTTCCCGCCTACGACACCGGTCGCACTATCTATATGGGCTGCTTCGAGCTCCTCGACGAGGCTATCGAACTCTTCCAGAAAGAGCAGGCTGCCGGAACTCAGCCTCTCTCGGTCGGCGACAGTTGGAACCAGGGCGACGTGAACAAGTGGCTCAAGATGTGCTACCTGATGAAAGCCCGCTGGATTGTGAAGCTCACAAAGAAGGGCAACGGCAAATACACAGACGGAAAATATGATGCAGCAACAATTCTCGACTGCCTCAGTAAGGCTCAGCAGAGCAATGCCGACAACACCGTCATCAACCACACCGACAACAATTCATCGTCGCACGACGTGCTTGGCTGGAACGAGCCGGTTGACTATGCTCCTCTCTACTCGGTTTGGGGCATGAACTCCAACTACTATCCCACCAAGATGCTTGTGGACAACCTCACCAACTTCGACGGCAAGGGAATCGAAGACCCGCGTGCCGACCACATGCTCCCATGGGCATACTTTTTTGGCGGCACTCCTAAAGTGCCCGACTATGTAGCCGACCAGCCCATCAAGGTAGTTCGCAAGTGGCGTCGCTCGGCAGGTGTCGACATGCACACTCTTATCCGCACAAATGGTGCTCCCTACGCAACTTCGTTCAGCGCAACCGATGGCTGGTATTGCGACAGCAAGACCCGCACAGGCGACACTGTGTTCATTCAGACTACAGGCTCGTCGAAGGGCTATGCCGCCAATGTCGACCTCATCTACCGCAAGCTCAAAGGCAACGACAAGTCGAAGCAGTCGGGCGTGTTCATCAACCGCGTAAGTGCTCCGGGCTATGTGGCTATCTATCCCGAGGCATGCTTCATCAAGGCTGAAGTTCTGTTCCGTCAGGGCAACACCGCCGAGGCATTCGCAGCCTACAAGGCAGGCGTACAGGCTTCAATGGAGCTGATGAATGAGAAGCTGAAAGTGTGGGTTGGCGAGGACGGCAATCTTAAAGACTGCCCATCGTTCACTCCGATGGAGCAAGCCGACATCGACAACTATCTGAACAATGCCATTGGCACAGCAGGCAACCTCACTCTCGCCAAGATTATGACCCAGAAGCGTCTTGCACTCCAGTGCTCGGTTGAAATCTTCAACGATATGCGCCGCATGGACTATGAGAAAGGCTGCGTGCTCAATTGGGAAGTACCGGCTGAGTACACTGCCAATACAAAATTGCAGCAGGACTACATTCCTGCCGGCAAGGGTCTTCGCCGCTGGCGCCAGTGCTCGCACGAGTACAACTACAACGTGGATAACCTGCAAGCCATTGGCTCACAGGTGCCCGGCGCAGAGGCATTCCTCGACTATGTGGAGGAAGGTACAGAAAAGCCATGCTGGAACCGCCACAAACAAACTTGGTCGATCCCCGTATGGTGGGATTCAACCCAAGAGTAACAGCTCTTGCACAATCACGACATTCCAAGGTCACCGGACAAAAGGCTCCGGTGGCCTTTTTTGCACTTAATATGAAACACCCGGCGGGTTGCACAGAGCATTTTATTGGCGAAAAGGGGGAATTTTGCTGAAAATATGCAAATTTGAGGGCAAAATGGTTGATTATTAAACAGAATGTTTGTAACTTTGCGCCGATTTAACTAAACACTTTTGGAAAAATTGACTACATTTGAGCTGCCATTGAAAGGTATGCCCTGCGGCACACAGCAATATGAGTACCGCTTGGGAATGGATTTTTTCAGAGCAATGGAGAGTTACGATGTGCTTAGCGCGGCAGTGAATGCCACTGTCGACGTGAAGCGCAGCGGCGACATATACGAGCTGTGTATCACAGTGAAGGGCGAGCTTGGAATCCCCTGCGACCGTTGCCTTGAGGCAATGGAGCATGAGGTGGATGCCGAGTATCGTGTGAGTGTGAAATACGGTGAAGAATACAACGACGATGCCGACAATGTGATAGTTATCGCCGAGAGCAGCAACACCATGAATGTGGCGGGGCTGATTTACGACACGATAATGCTCACTATCCCCATCAAGCATGTGCACCCCGAAGGGGGCTGCGATGCCGCGATGCAGGCACAGCTCAACGCCCACCGTGCGACACTGGCCGCCGACGAGCTTGAGGACATGGGCAATGCCGGAAACGACGAAGAGACAAATGACGATTCCGTGTGCGACCCACGATGGGAAGCACTGAGGAAACTTAAAGATAACAATTAAAAATTATATAACAAGATGGCACATCCTAAAAGAAAACAATCGAAGACAAGAACAGCCAAGAGAAGAACTCACGACAAGGCTGTAGCCCCTACTTTGGCACTTTGCCCCAACTGCGGCGCATGGCACCTTTATCACACTGTATGCCCTGAATGTGGCTATTACAGAGGAAAAATTGCTATTGAGAAGGACGCAGCCGTGTAACCGGCCGCCGAAAACCGCACTTTTTGAGGCACGTCAATGAAATAAGCGAATGGTATCCTAAATAAAGCTGACACACGCGGAAGGGTTATTTAGGATATATTTCCTTATTTCTTTAATAAAGGATTTACAATTATTATTGACCAATAGAGAGTATGCTTAACGCGAAAATAACGGGTATAGCATCGTATGTGCCCGACTATGTGCTCACCAACGACGAACTGTCGCACATGGTCGACACTAATGATGAATGGATTACCACCCGTGTGGGAATCAAGGAGCGCCGCATCCTGAAGGACGAGTCGCAAGGTTCGTCGTATATGGGCATTCAGGCAGTGAACAAGCTGCTTGAAGAGACACATACGGCAGCAGCCGACGTCGACTTGATAATCTGCGCCACTTCGAATCCCGACTACCGATTCCCCTCGACGGCATCGGTGATAGCACAAGGCTGCGGCACTGTGAATGCCTACGGCTACGACATTCAGGCCGCCTGTGCAGGCTTCATCGTATCGCTTCAGTCGGCTGCCGCCTATGTGCGCAGCGGAATGTACAAGAAGGTGATTGTGGTTGCTGCCGAGAAGATGTCGAGTATGACCAACTACAAGGACCGCAGCACATGTCCGCTCTTCGGCGACGCTGCCGGTGCAGTGCTCGTAGAGCCAACCAAGGAGGAGAATGTGGGAGTGATCGACGGTGTGTTCCACGTTGACGGCATCGGTCTGCCTCATCTTCTGATGAAAGCCGGAGGCTCTGTACGCCCCGCATCGCACGAGACAGTCGACAACGATGAGCACTATGTGTATCAGGAGGGTCGTGCAGTGTACAAGCACGCTGTGACCGACATGCTCACCTCATCGCAGGACGTAATGAAGCGCAACGGACTCACCACCGACACAATCGACTGGTTTGTGCCGCATCAGGCCAACTTGCGCATCATCGAGGCTGTAGGCGACCGCCTTGGCATCGACCCCGGCAAGGTGCTTGTGAACATTGAGCACTACGGCAACACCAGTGCAGCATCCATTCCATTGTGCCTCGACGAGCACAAGGGCAAGCTCAAGAAGGGTGACAAGATTGTGCTCACCGCATTCGGAGCAGGCTTCACCTGGGGCGCAATGTATATCGTCTGGGGATTCTAACGACACGACATACGTAATCTCACATTCCCCGCAGCCGGAAGGTGGCGGGGAGCGTGAGATTATTTTTTATAACGACAACTTCCGCCACGGCGGAAAAGCAAAAGATGACTATGCACAAAGCAGGATTCGTAAATATAGTGGGCAATCCCAATGTGGGAAAATCTACGCTCATGAATGAGCTTGTGGGCGAACGGCTGTCGATTATCACAGCCAAGGCACAGACCACGCGCCACCGCATAATGGGAATAGTGAACACCGATGACTACCAGATAGTGTTCTCCGACACGCCCGGCGTGCTTTCGCCAAAATACAAGCTTCAGGAGAGCATGCTGGAGTTTTCGCAGGAGGCTCTTGTAGACGCCGACATTCTCCTCTATGTGACCGACGTGGTGGAGGATCCCACTAAAAACCGCGCGTTTCTCGACCGTGTGGCTGCAAGCAAGAATTTCCCGGTACTGCTGGTAATCAACAAGATTGACCTGCTGAAGGGCAACGACGACCTGGAGCGCATCATCGACCGCTGGAAGGAGATTCTTCCCAATGCCGAGGTGTTCCCCACGTCAGCACTGGCCAAATTCAATGTGGCGAGCATAATGAAGCGCATTGTGGAACTGCTGCCCGACTCGCCGCCATTTTTCGGCAAGGACGCGCTCACCGACAAGCCGGCTCGCTTCTTCGTCACCGAGATTATCCGCGAAAAGATTCTGCTCGACTACGACAAAGAGGTTCCCTACGCCACCGAAGTGCTTGTGGAGAAATTCCACGAGACGGAGAACTCAATTCACATCATGGCTGTTATCTATGTAGAGCGCGACAGCCAGAAAGGAATCATTATAGGGCGCGGCGGACAGAAGCTGAAGCATGTGGGCATTGAGGCACGCAAGGACATAGAGCTTTTCTTCGGCAAGCGCGTGATGCTTGAACTATTTGTGAAGGTAGAGAAGGACTGGCGCAACCGCGACAACAAGCTGCGCGCCTTCGGCTACAAGGAATGATTGCTCCGATTAGACTAATAGGACTAATTAGACTAATAGGACTTATAAGACTAATTAGTCTAATTGAGAAGAATAACAAAAAACAACAACTGGAATTATGGGTAAACTAATAGCAATAGTGGGCCGCCCCAATGTGGGCAAATCCACACTTTTCAACCGCCTGACACAGACTCGCTCGGCTATTGTCGACGACACATCGGGCACAACGCGCGACCGCCAGTATGGAAAGGTGGACTGGTGCGGCAATGAGCTGTCGATAGTCGATACCGGCGGCTGGGTGGTAAATTCCGACGACATTTTCGAGGAGGAAATCAACAAACAGGTGTCGATAGCAATAGAAGAGGCCGATGTGATACTCTTCCTCGTCGACATCAAGAATGGTGTGACCGACCTCGACGACCACGTTGCCGACATTCTGCGCCGCTGCAAGAAGCCCGTAATTCTTGTAACCAACAAGGCCGACAACAATGAGGGCGTTTATGCCTCGGCTGAGTTCTACTCGCTCGGTCTTGGCGACCCATTCTCAATCTCAGCAATCAACGGCTCGGGAACAGGCGACCTGCTTGACGAGGTAGTGCGCCTCATGCCCAAGAGCGATGCCGAAGAGGAGAGTCTTGAGAATCTGCCTAAATTTGCCATCGTAGGCCGTCCGAACAGCGGAAAATCGTCGATTGTGAACGCCTTTATCGGCGAGGAGCGCAACATAGTGACCAACATTGCAGGCACTACGCGCGACAGCATCTACACTCGCTACAACAAATTCGGATTCGACTTCTACCTTGTCGACACAGCGGGAATCCGCAAGAAGAACAAGGTGAACGAGGACATAGAATACTACTCGGTGCTGCGCAGCATACGCGCCATTGAGAACGCCGATGTGTGCATACTGATGATTGATGCCACTCGCGGCATTGAGTCGCAGGACGTGAACATATTCTCGCTCATTCAGAAAAACAAGAAGGGGCTTGTGGTGTGTGTCAACAAGTGGGACCTTGTGGAGAACAAGAGCCAGGAGGCAATCAAGACCTACGAGAATGCCATACGCTCGCGCTTTGCGCCATTCACCGACTTCCCCATCATCTTCGGGTCGGCACTTACCAAGCAGCGCATTCTCAAAGTGCTTGAGTGCGCCGCCAAGGTGTACGATAACCGCAAGCGCACAGTTCCCACCTCGAAGCTCAACAACGTGCTTCAAGAGGCTATTGCAGCCTATCCGCCACCAGCCAACAAGGGCAAATACGTGAAGATAAAGTACATCACCATGCTGAAGGGCGCAGCAGTGCCCACTTTCATCTTCTTCTGCAATCTGCCGCAATGGGTGAAGGAGCCTTACCGCCGCTATCTGGAGAACAAGATTCGCGAGAACTGGGAGTTCTCAGGCACTCCAATCAACGTGTTCATGCGCGAGAAGTAACAGGGGGGGTATGTCACATGCTGCCTGTGATGTCGAATACGCGTGAGCGGGCAAGCATACATGCCCCAATCATTCCGGCACGCTCACGCAGAGCCGATATTTTCACCACGGTGTCCTTGTTGACCATATTGAGCGAGTGCTTCTTGATTGCAGTCTTGATTGGCAAAATGAGGTAGTCGTCGACGGTGGAGAGCACGCCGCCTATAATCACCATTTCGGGGTTGAACAAGTTCATCAGTCCGGCAATGTGCTTGCCAAGCTCATAGCCAAGATCCTCGAGCAGCTCAATGCAGAGTGTATCCTCACGATTTATGGCGTCGATAATCATTTCAAGGGTGATGTGCTCATTGTTCTCGATGGCTTCAGAGAGGATTGACTTCTCGCCGGCTTTCACACGCTCCACCAGATGGCGGTAGATGGCACAGCCCGAAGCCTCGGTCTCAAGGCAGCCTTTCTTGCCGCAATGGCATATAATGCCGTTGTCGAACACCGGAGTGTGTCCGAACTCGCCGGCAAACCCCGACATGCCCGAATAAATTTTGCCATTGATGATTATGCCAAGTCCAAGCCCCCAGCTAACATTGATGAAAAGCACATGCTTCTTCTCGCTGATGCCGCCGCGCAAATATTCGCCGTAGGTCATTGCACGAGTGTCATTGTCGATCGACACCTGATAGCCCACTTTCTCAGTCATTAGCTGCGACAGAGGCACCTCGCCGAAGTTGAACCAACTGTAGCTGTAGCCCGACTCGGGATTCACACGCCCCGACACATTCACGCATATATTGAGAATCTTGCTTCGGTCGATGATTAGTGAGTCGATAAACCGGCGTATGATGCTGCAAAGATTGTCAAGACCCTCCCTGGTGTTCTCGAAGGCATAGTCGGTGAACGACTGCTTCTCCACAAGCTCGCCATTGAAGTTGATAAGCCCTATGTTGAGTGCATAGCGGCGTATGTCGACACCGATAAAGTAGCAGGCATCGGGGTTGAGTCCGTAGAGAAGCGGATGTCTGCCGCCACTCGTTTCAAGTTTACCGTAGGAATTGACCAGCCCCGACTGGCACATATCTTCCACAAGCTTGGTGACAGTGGGGATGCTGAGGTCGAGCACTTTGGCAAGGTCGGTAATAGTGGAATTGCCGTTGTAGATATAGTAAGTTATAATCCGCTTCTTAAGAAGGGAATTCTTGTTGCCTTTGGCAAGTTCATTAAGCAGTTCTTCGGTCATTGTATCGAGAAAAAAATGGAGTTAATTCAGCAGCGGTATAAAAGTGAACAAATGTAGCAAATTTCATCGGAAAATGCAAATTTTGGACGATTTTTCCATCTTTACCGATTTTTGAAGACCGCACCACACTTTCATGTGCGGCAACGTCAGTTGCGCGATGCAAGCAACGCGGTGATGTCGCCTCCGGTGGGCGACTGGTAGAGCTTGACCCCAAATTGCGCTGCCGATGCTATGATATACTCCATCGCCTCGGCGGCAAGCAGCTCATAGCGCACAAAGTCGCTCTCACGGAAGTAGAAATAAAGCTCTATCGGCAATCCGCTCGGCGTGTGCTCAAGCTGCCGCACCATGAGCCAGTCCTCCTGCCTCACATCCTCGTCGCGGCGCAAATATTCGGTCACATAGCGGCGATACACGGTGAGATTTACCACCCGAGGCTCTTTCTGAGCCATGTCATCATCGCTAACAAGGCCTCGGCTGTGATAGGCTTCCAATTCGCCGGCAGTGCAGAATCGCACCGTATTCACGTCGATGTAGATTGTGCGCTTCACGCGGCGGCCGCGGTTCACAATCTCCTTCCAGTTCATGAACGAGTCGCTCACCAGTATCGACGGCGGAACAGTGGCTATGGTGTTGTCGAAGTTGCGCACCTTCACCGTGGTCAGCGACACCTTCTGCACATAGCCGTCGACACCGAGTTTCTTAATCGTAATCCAGTCACCCGGCTTGAGCATATCGTTCACATTGAGCTGTATGCCTGCCACAAGCCCCACAATGCTGTCGCGGAACAGCAGCATCGACAGCGTGGCAGCGGCTCCGAGTCCGGCTATCAGCGACATAGGCGAGCGGCCTATCACAATCGCCACCACTATGATTGCCCCCAGGCAGAACACTCCCAGCTTCATGAATTGCACCAGCCCCACTATGTAGTGGTCACGGAGCTTGTGGTGTGTCGACGAAAGGCGCGTGATGTTGTTGAGTATGTGGTTCACCAGCGACAGTATCATCACCGTGAGAGACAGATCGGGGGCGCGCTCGAGCCGCACCTC